>NZ_JBEZJP010000103.1:0-22157 GCF_040653175.1 Actinomadura sp. NPDC048032 | reverse complement strand
AGGCCGTGCTCGGCCAGGATCGCGGCCAGGTTGGCGAGGGTCTGCCGGGTCTGCGTGGCGACGTCCGTGCCGACGATCTCGCCGGTCTTCGGGTCGAGCGGCCCCATCCCGGACGTGTACACGAAGTCGCCGACCACGAGCCCCTGCGAGTAGGTGCCGACGGGCGGGGCGGAGTCCGCGCTGCGAATCTCGCGCTTGCTCATATCTGTCTCCTTATCGGGTGACGTCGTTTTCCGCGGTCTTCAAGAGTTCCAAATCGGTGCGGCTGGGGAGGCCCTCCCAGTCGCCGCGGACGGTGACGGCGTAGGCGCCCGCGGCCGTGGCGGTGGCCAGGCGGGCGGCGACGGGCAGGCCGCGGACGAACTCGGCGAGGTAGCCGGCGGCGAACGCGTCCCCGGCGCCGACCGGGTCCACGACCGGGACCCGGTGGGCGGGCTGGACGTGCAGCCGCCCCTCGCAGAACGCGACCGCCCCGGCCGCGCCCCGCTTGACGAGGACGTCGCGGGGGCCGAGCGCCGCCAGGGCGGTGGCGAGCGCGGCCGGGTCGTCGCCGGACACGACGAGGCGGGCCTCCTGCTCGGTCGCGAACACCAGGTCGGCGCGCTTGACCAGGGGGTGCAGGCGTTCCCCCGCCTCGGCGGGCGTCCACAGCGCCGACCGGTAGTTGAGGTCGAGGGAGACGGGGACGCCGGCGTTCCGCGCGGTCTCGACGGCGTCGTCCAGGGCCTGGCGGGCGGTGTCGCTGATGGCGGCGGTGATGCCGGTGACGTGCAGGACGCGCGCGGTCCGGATCAGGTCGTGCGGGACGTCGGACGGGCGGAGCCGGGAGCCCGCGCTGCCCGTCCGGTAGTACTGGACGCGGGTGAGCGTGCCCGAGCGGCGCTCCTTGAACAGCAGCGCGGTGGGCGCGGTCCCGTCCACCACCGTGTGGTCGAGCCGGACGCCCTCCCCGGCCAGCGCCGTGGTGATCAGCCGGCCGAACTCGTCGTCGCCGACGCGGCCGAACCAGGCCGCGCTGCCGCCGAGCCGCGCCAGCCCGATCGCCGTGTTCGACTCGGCGCCGCCGATGCCGAGGTCGAGCGAGCGGGCGTGCCGCATCGGCCCGACGGCGGGGTTCTCCAGCCGCGCCATGGTCTCGCCGAACGTGACGAGGTCGGGGCTCATCGGGGGGCCTCCTCCGAGGCGCGCCGCCCCGGGGCCACCGCGGCGAGCAGCGCCCGCGCCCGGTCGGCCAGGGCGGTGAGGGAGCCGCCGTCGAGGGCGTCGCCGATGAGGGAGCCCCCGGCGCCGACCGCGACCGCCCCGGCCGCGATGTAGCCGGCGGCGGTGTCCGGGCCGATGCCGCCCGTCGGCAGCAGCCGCACGTCGCGGAACGGCTCGGCGAGGTCGCGCAGGTAGCGCGGCCCGAACGCGTTCGCCGGGAAGATCTTCACGGCGGTGGCGCCGAGGTCCCAGGCGCGGGCGACCTCGTTCGGAGTGAGGGCGCCCGGGTAGTAGCGCAGGCCCCGGTCGCGGGCCGCCTCGGCGACCTCCGCGCGGGTGTCGGGGGCGACGAGGAAGGACGCGCCGGCGTCCGCCGCGGCCTCCGCCTCCGCGCGGGTGCGGACCGTTCCGGCGCCGACCTCGACGCCCGCGGGCAGCCGGTCGCGGGTCGCGCGCAGGCCGTCCAGCGCGCCCGGGGTGTTGAGGGTGACCTCCAGGCAGCGGACGCCTGCGGCGACCAGCGCGTCCAGGACGTCGGCGACGCGGTCGGCGCGGCGGCCGCGCACGACCGCGACCACGCCGGTGGCGGTCAGCGCGGGTCCCGGCGCCAGGCGGGGGATCATGGGGTTCCCTTCTCGGAGGTACCGGTTCAGAAGTACGTGCGGATCAGGTCGACCACCGTGTGGTCGTCGTCCACGACGGGGATGACCTGCCATTTGTCGAAGGCCGTGCACGGGTGGGAGATGCCGAAGCAGATCAGGTCGCCCGGGCGCACGGAGGCGTCCCCCGTCGCGACGTAGGCGTGGTGGTCGTTGGTGTCGGTGACGCGCATGCCGTCCGCCGGGGCGATCGTCCCGTCCGGCCTGCGGATCCGCAGCGGGACGGGCAGGCCCGCGTCGTAGGGCGCCTCCCGCTTGCCCATCCCGGCGATCGCGAGACCGGGCTCCGGGACGGACGTGACCTGCGCCCAGATCTCCAGCGCGGCGTCCAGCGAGCCGGGGACGCGGGTGAACGGCGTCCGCTCGGTGTAGATGCCGTCGTCGTGGGAGACGTAGGCGCCGCTGCGCAGCACCACGGTGAGGTCGTGGCCGGGCAGCCAGTCGCCCGCGAGCCTCTCGGCGACCTGGTCGAAGTAGGCGCTGCCGCCCGCGGTGACGACGACGTCGCGGGGGAGCAGCGGGGACAGCTCGACCGTCGCGTCGCGCAGCGCGCCGAGGTAGGCGCCGGCCGCCGCGACGTCCGGCAGCCCGCCCTCGTACCCGGCGACGCCGGCGAGTTCGGTGCCGGGGGCGCCGGCGACGGCGCGGGCGACGGCGGCCAGCTCCTCCACGGTGCGGCAGCCCGTGCGGCCGTTCGGGTGCCCGAGCTCGACGAGCACCCGGAACGGGCGCTCACCGGCCGCCGCGGAGATCGCCGCGACGCCCTCGGCGGAGTCGGCGTACAGCAGGAACTCCATGCCGCGGTCGACCTCGCCGCCGAGCCAGCGCAGCGCGGTCGGGTCGAGCAGCTCGTTGGCCAGCAGGATGCGGGGGACGCCGAACGTCCGGTAGGCGAGCACCTGGTTGGCGGTCGCGGCGGTGATGCCCCAGGCGCCCGCGTCCAGCTGGGCCTGGAACAGCGTCGGCGCCATGGACGTCTTGCCGTGCGGCGCGAACGCGAGCCCGTGCTCACGGCAGAACGCGGCGAGCGCCGCGATGTTGTGGTCCAGCGCCGACCGCCGCGCCACCATCAGCGGCCAGGTGAACGGGCCGCCGAACAGCGGGTGCCGCGCGGCGGCGAACTCCTCCAGGGGGACGGGCGGACCGGGCAGCCAGAGGCCCTTGGTCCGCCAGTCGACGTGCTCGCCGGGAATGGTGAGGCTCACGGCTGGTTCCCTTCGTGCGGGTCGTGGCGCGTTCTGTCGGGGCGGCGGCGGGACGGCCGGGACGAGCCCAGCACGCGGGAGATCTCCAGGCCCGCACGCTCGACCATCGGACCGACCTCCCGGACCCGCGCCGGCGTCATCCGGGACGTCAGCCCGGACACGCTGAGCGCCCCCACGGCCCGGTCGGTGTGGTCGAAGATCGGCGCGGCGACGCAGCGGACCTCGGGCTCGTTCTCCCGGTCGTCCACGGCGTACCCGGAAAGCCGCACCCGCTCCAGCTCGGCGGCCAGCCGCGCCGGGTCGGTGATCGTCCGTTCGGTGCGCGCCGGCATCCCGGCCGCGACGACCGTCTGGAAGTCGTCCTCGCCGAGCCAGGCGAGGATGGCCTTGCCGACGGCCGTCCGGTAGGCGGGCATCCGCAGCCCGACGCGGGACGCCATCCGGACGTTGTGCTCGTTCTCCACCTTGTCGATGTAGACGACGTCGGGGGCCTCGTAGACGACCAGGTGGCACGTCTCCCCCACGAGGTGCTGGAGGCGGCGCAGCGGGTCGGCGGCGACGGACCGCATGTCGAGCGTCGACAGGTACGCCTGGCCGAGCCGCAGCGCGCCGTGCCCGAGCCGGAACCAGCCGGTCTCGCGGTCGCGGGTGAGCAGGTCGCCGTCGATGAGCGGCTGCGCGAGCCGCAGCACGGTGCTCTTGCTGATGCCGAGGTCGTCGGCGATGCGGGTCAGCGACACCCCGCGCGCGTCGGCGTGGTCGCGGACGTGGTCGAGGACGGCGAGCGCGCGCCGCAGCGACGACGACTGGTTCCTCGGTTTCGCCTGGTCGGTCGTCATGTGGTGCTCCCCGGAAGCAGGCCCCGGCGCAGGACGTCCCGCGCGGCGCGCAGGTGCCGCCCGGCGCGGGCGAGCGAGATCTCGTGGTGGCCCGGCAGCAGCATGTCGACCTCCAGCCCGGCGAGCCGCTCCAGGCTGGCGGCGTAGTCGGGGACGCGGGAGTCGTGCAGGTTCTGCAGCGAGATCCGCCCGCCGGTGAAGACGCAGTCCCCCGAGAACAGCGCGCGGCCCTCGGGCGCGTCGAGCAGGTAGCAGGTGTGCCCGTCGGCGTGCCCGGGGGTGGCGACGGCCTGGAGGGCGACGCCTCCGCCGAGGTCGACGCGCTCGCCGTCCGCGATGGGCCGGACCTGCGGGCACGCCGGGAACGTGTAGCCGTCCGGGTAGACCCCGGCGGCCTTGCCGCGGTCGACGCTGAGCTTCCGCTCGTCGCCCGAGGCGATCCAGTCGCTCGCCGGTGCCCCCGCGCGAACGGCGAGCCCCTCCACGCCGCGCGCCAGCCCCGCGGCCCCGCCCGCGTGGTCGGCGTGCCCGTGGGTGAGCAGCAGGTGCCGCTCCCCCGTCGGCCCGGCCGCCGCGAGCATCCGCCGGGCGAAAAGCCCGGCGGACACCCCGGCGCCCGCGTCGACCAGCGCCGCGCCCTGCGACCCCCGCACGAGGTAGACGTGGCAGTCGAGCGGGTCGGTGAGGTCGAACCCCGCGGCGCCGCTGCCGACGAGTTCGACGTGCTGCGTCAGCCTCATGACCGGCCCCCGCCGAGCGAGCGGACGGTGCCGGCGACGATCCGGGCGGCGAGGTCCACGTCCGCCAGCGCGACCGACTCGTCCGCGGAGTGGGCGTCGGCGATGGAGCCGGGGCCGAAGACGACGGAGGGGATGCCGGCGCGGGCGAGCTTGCTGGCGTCGGTCCCGAACGGCATGCCCTGGACGGCCGCGGGACGTCCCGCCGCTTCGAGGGCGCGGCGGAGAGCGGCCGGGACCGGGCTGGAGGCGGGCGTGTCGAGGGCGTAGTCGACGGTGAACGGCTCGTCGACCTCGATGCGGCCCGGGATGAGCGCGGCGAGCTCGGCGCGGTCGCGGCGCCACACGTCGAGAGGGTCCTCGCCGGGCAGGGTGCGGCGGTCGACGTCGATCTCGCAGCGGCCCGGCACGGTGTTCGGGCCCTCGCCGCCCCGGATCCGGGTGACGCAGCGGGTCGCCGTCCCGAGCAGCGGGTGCGGCGGGACGTCCGGCGCCGCCGCGCCGATGTGGTCGATCACGCGGGTCATGAGGGCCACCGCGTTGACGGCCTCGTCCGGCCGGGAGCTGTGCCCGGCCGTCCCGAGCGCGCGGACGGTGTAGCGGACGCAGCCCTTGTGCGCGGTGGCGGGGACGAGCCCGGTCGGCTCCCCCACGACGGCGCCGGCGATCGGCGCGTCCCCGAGGTCGGAGATCAGGCCGAGGACGCCCCGGTAGGCGTGCTCCTCGTCCACGACCCCGGCGAGGACGACCCCGAACGGCGGCGGGTCGCCGGCCGCCAGCTCGGCCGCCGCCAGCATGAACGCCGCGAGCGGGCCCTTGGCGTCGCAGGCGCCGCGGCCGTAGAGGCGGCCGTCCCGGATCGTCCCGGCGAACGGGTCGACGGTCATCCCGGTGGTCTCGACGGTGTCGAGGTGCGACTCCAGCAGCACCATGCGGGGATCGCGTCCCGGCACGGTCGCGACGACGTTGGGACGTCCCGGCAGCACCTCCCGGAGCTCCGCCTTCACGCCGCGCGCTTCGAGCCAACCGCGCACGTACCCGGCGACCGCGGCCTCCCCGAACCCGGGTCCGGACCCGGCGCGCGGATTGACGCTGGCGATCCCGACCATCGCCTTGAGCAGCTCCCCCGAGCGCGTCATCAGGACCGCCGTTCCCGCGCGTAGGCGAGCAGCAGCGCGATGATCAGCAGGCCGAGGACGATCTGCCGGACGCCCTCCGAGACGTTCCACGCCGCCAGCAGCGCGGTCAGCAGCGTCAGCAGCAGCGCGCCCGCGACCGTGCCGAGGACGTGCCCGCGCCCCCCGAGGATGGACGTCCCGCCGAGCACGACCGACGCGATCGACAGGAGCTGGTACGGGTTGCCCATGGTGAGGGAGCTGGTGGAGGTGAACCCGAGCAGCACCAGCCCCGACACCCCAGCGAGCAGCGCGCACGCGCCGTAGGCGATGAACGCGGTGCGGGCGAGCGGCACGCCGGACGCGCGCGACGCGCGCTCCCCGTTGCCGAGCGCGAAGACCCACCGCCCGGCGCGGGAGGCGTGCAGCAGCCACGCGGCGACGGCGGTGATGCCGAGCCACAGGACGAACGCGAGCGGGACGCCCGCGACGCGGTCGTTGGCGAGGGACGCCAGCATCGGCACCCTCGCCGACTTCGGCGACCCGTTCGTGTAGACCAGCAGCGCACCGGCGACGATCGTTCCGGTGGCCAGCGTCATCACCATCGGCGGCACCCGCAGCCAGGTCACCCCGGCGGCGTTGGCGAGCCCGACCAGCAGGCTCGCGGCGAGCGCGACGGCGACGCCCGCGGGCCCGCCCGAGCCGGACGCGACCTGCGCGCACACCACCGCCGACAGCGCGACGACGCCCGACACCGACAGGTCGATGCCGCTCATCATGATCACGAGGGTCTGGCCGACGGCGACGATGCCGAGGAACGCGGCCGTCTGCACCAGGTAGCGGACGCTGGAGACGCTGTCGAACCCCTTGGCGAACAGGATCGCGGCGAGCCAGGTCACGAGCAGCACGCCGAACGCCCAGGCGGCGCGGTTGTCCCGCAGCGCCGCCACCGGCCCGCGGGCGCCCGCGGTGCGCGAAAGCGCGGCCATCAGTCCGTCCTCTCTCTGGTCGCGAAGGTCTTGACGGCGATCGCCACGATCAGCACCGCGCCCTGCATGATCAGCTGGTAGAACGGCGAGAGGCCGGTGAACAGCAGCAGGTTGGTCAGCAGGCCGATGAGCAGCGCGGCCAGCACGGTCGCGCGCATCTGCCCGACCCCGCCGAAGAAGCTGACCCCGGCGAGCACCGACGCGGCGATCGAGTTGAGCGTGTACGGGGCGCCGATCGTGGCGTCCCCGGAGCCGGTCTGGATCGCGAGGCCGATGCCCGCGAGGCCGACGAAGACGCCCGCGAGCGCGTAGGCCGAGATCTTCACCTTGCGGGTGCCGATGCCGCTGGCGTAGGCGCCGTGCTCGTTGCCGCCGACCGCGTACAGCGACAGGCCGAAGCGGGTCGTCCGCACGAGCTTCCAGAGCAGCAGCACCAGGGCGAGCGCCACGAACGGCAGCGCGAGGCCGTTCCAGCCGTTGTTGTACGCCTTGACCAGGCCGGACGGGACGCTCCCGCCGGGCTGGGGGAGGACCACGAGCGTGACGCCGCCCCACAGGAACGACGCCGCCAGCGTCACGATGATCGGCGGCAGCCCGGCGTAGGCGACGAGCACGCCGTTCGCGGCGCCGGTCGCGGCGGCGGCGGCAAGGGCCAGGCCCGCGGCGACCAGCACGCCGTCCTCGGCGCGGACGGCGAACACCGCCATCGCCAGCGACAGCACCGCGCCGAGCGACAGGTCGATGCCGCCGGCCAGCATGACGGTGCTCTGCCCCATCGCCGCCAGGATCAGCGGCAGGAACTGCGCCGACAGGATCGTGATCGACGCGGGGGTGAACACCTGCGAGTCGTAGTGGCTGTAGACGGCCAGCAGCACGACCAGCAGCGCGCCGAGGCCCGTCACGTCCAGGTTGCCGCGCAGCGCGGCGGAGAGGCGGTCAGGCATGCGCCACCGTCCCGGTGACGGAGGCGCGGACGAGCCGCTCCTCGGTGAGGTCGCCGCCGGAGAGCCGGTCCACGACCGCGCCCTCGTACATGACGGCGACCTCGTCGCACAGGCCGACGAGTTCCATGGTGTCTCCCGAGGTGACGAGGACCGCCACGCCGCTGTCGGCCAGCCGGCGGAGCAGGTGGTAGATCTCGCGCTTGGTGCCGACGTCGATGCCGCGCGTCGGCTCGGCCAGCAGCAGCACCCGCGGCTCCGAGGGCAGCCAGCGGGCCAGCGCGACCTTCTGCTGGTTGCCGCCCGACAGCCGGCGCGCCTCCTGCTCCGGGCCCGTCACCTTGATCCGCATCCGTTCGACGAGGTCGGCGACGAGCCGGTCCTCGGCGCGGCGGTCGACGGTGGTGAGCCGGCGGCCGGGCGTCACGACGCCGAGGTTGGTGAGAGACAGGTTCGCCCGGACGGTCTGCGCGACGTGCAGGCCCTCGACCTTGCGGTCCTCCGGGACGTAGGCGATGCGGCGGCGGATCGCCTCGCGCGGGGACGCCAGGCGCGCGGGGCGCCCGTCCAGGTCGACCCGGCCGGTGTGCCGGACGAGCCCGAACAGGGCGCGCAGCACCGCGCGCTGCCCCTGCCCCTGGAGGCCGCCGAGGCCGATGATCCGGCCGGGTTCGAGGTCGAGGTCGACGCCGGCGCAGGCGCCGGGGACGGTCAGCCCCCGCACGCTCAGCACCGGCTCGCCCGCGGGGACCGGGGTCGCGTCCCCCGCGGAGTCCTCGGCCGCGGTCCTCTCCGCGGCGATCTCCCGCTCGGAGGGGACGGCCGCGGCGTCGCCGGCCGCCGGGGCGGCGGTCCCCGCCCCGGCCTTCGGCGGGAACAGGTCGGACAGCTCCCGGCCGATCATCAGGTGCACGATGTCGTCGTGGTCCGTCTCGGCGCGCTCGCGGGTGGCCATGACCTCGCCGTCCTTGAGCACGGTCAGCCGGTCGGCGACGGCGAACAGCTCGCCCATCCGGTGGCTGACCATGATCACCGACGAGCCGGCGGCGCGCAGCTCGTCCACGACCTTGAACACGCAGGCCACCTGGTCGTCGTCCAGGGCGGACGTCGCCTCGTCCAGGATCAGCAGGCGCGGGGACGAGGCGAGCGCCTTGGCCAGCTCGACGAGCTGCTGCTGGCCGAGCGGGAGGCGTCCCGCCCGGGTCAGCGGGTCGGCGTGCAGGCCGACCCGCTCCAGCAGCGGCCGGGCGCGCCGGGCCAGGTCGCGGCGCAGGACGAGCCCGCGCCGCGCCGGCCACTGGCCGAGGAACACGTTCTCGGCGACGGTCTGGTGCGGGTTGAGGCTGAGCTCCTGGTGCACCGAGCCGATCCCCGCGGCCCGCGCGCGGTGCGGGGACCAGTCGCCGGCCGGCGCGCCGTCGAAGACCACGCGTCCGGAGTCGGGCGACAGCAGACCCGTGACCAGCGAGAGCACGGTGCTCTTGCCCGCGCCGTTCTCGCCCACCAGGGCGAGGACCTCACCGGCGCGGACGTCGAAGCTCACCTCGTTCAGCACGCGGTTGCCCGCGAAGGACTTGGAGACCCGCTCGACGGCCAGGAGTGTCATGGCTACTTGCCGATCAGCTTGTCGATCTCGGACTGCGGCAGCGTCTGGATCGGGTAGGAGTCGTCGGGCTGGTCGGCCTTGACGTACTCGTCCAGGTTCTCGTCCGTGATCTTGGGCAGCGGGACCGTGATCTGGTTCGGCACCGTCGCGCCGCCGGCCTTGGCGACCGCCGCGCGCAGCGCGATCACGCCGAGGTAGTTCGGCTGGGCGGTGGACAGCGAGGAGAACCCGCCGGCCTTGTTGTCCTTCCAGAGCTTGAGGAACCCGTTGTAGTTCTCGCCGGTGATCGGGACGAGCTTCTTCTTCTGCTTGACGAGGGTCTGGAGCGCGGCGGCCGACAGCGCGCCGCCCTGCGAGAACACGCCGTCGATGTCGGGGTTGGCGGAGTAGGCGGAGGCGAACGCCTGCGCGGCCGGCGCGAGATTGTACTCGCTGTGCACGTTGGAGACGACCTTGACGCCCGGGTACTGCTTGAGGCCCTCCTGGGCGCCCTGCCAGCGCTCCTCGCTGACCGCGACCCCGGCCGGGCCGTTGAACGCGATGATCTTGCCCTTGCCGCCCAGCTTCTCGCCGAGCCACCGGCCCATCATCCGGCCCCACTCCTTCTGGTCCGTGCCGACGCGCACGACCTTGTCGGAGGTGACCAGGCTGTCGAAGTTGGCGACCGTGATACCGGCGTTCGCGGCCTGCTCCAGCGCCGGGTTCAGCGCGGTGGACGACCCGGCGTCCACGAGGATCACGTCGTACTTCTGCTGGATCATCGCCCGGATCTGGGCGATCTGCTGGGAGGTGTCGCCGTTGGCGTTGAAGACCTGGTAGTCGGCGACCTTGCCGTCCTTCTTCAGCTGGGCGACGTCGTCCTTCAGCATCTTGTCGGTCTGCTGCATCCACGACGGGGTCAGGTAGATCGTGGACCAGCCCACCTTGAGGGCCTTGGACTTCCCGGCGGAGGCGGACGACCCGCCGTCGCCGGAATCGACGCCGCACGCGGCGGTGGCGGCCAGCGTGCCCAGCGCCGTGACGGCCACGGCGGCGCGCGTGAACCTACCGATCATGAGGGACTCCTTGTGAAGGTCCGGGCCCGGACGGGCCTCGGCGAACTGGGCGGGGGGTGGCTCTGGCGGATCAGGCGGGGGTGAGGGCCCGCCCCGGCGGTCTCGCGGTCTCGGCGAGGACGCCTCCGGACAGGACGGGGACGCCGTTGACCACGACGTGCTCGACGCCCTCGGCGGGCACCCTGGGTCTTTCGTAGGTGGCGAGGTCGGTGACGGCGGACGGGTCGACCACGGCGAGGTCGGCGGCGCGCCCGGTCTCGACGCGGCCCCGGTCGGCGAGCCGGAACCGGTCGGCGGCCCGTCCGGCCAGGTGCACGGCGGCCTGCTCCCACGTCCAGTCGCCGAGCTCGCGGACGTGCCGGCCGAGCAGCCGGGCGAAGGCGCCCCACCCGCGCGGGTGCGGGTGCCCGCCCTGGTAGATGGCGTCCGATCCGGTGGTCTGGGCGGGGTGCCGCAGCAGCGCCCGCACCGACTCCTCGCTGTTGGTCGGCGGCTGCCCGAACACGCATCCGGCCTCCAGCCGGGTCGCGACGAGCAGGTCGCAGCAGAACGCCCCGGGGCCCGAACCGGCCCGCTCGGCCGCGTCCGGCAGGCTCATGCCCTCCGCCCACCGGAACGCGTCGGCGGGGACGTGCGAGAGCGTGATGCGGGGCCACACCTCGGGCCGGTGCGCGAACCAGTCGCGCTCCAGCCTCTCCCGGACGGACGGGTCGGCGAGCGCGCCGAGCGTGGCGTCCAGGTCGGCGATGGGGAGCCAGTCCGGCAGCGTGACGAGCGTCAGCGTGCTGGACCCCCGCAGGTAGGGGTAGTTGTCGAAGGTCAGGTCGATGCCCTCGGCGCGGGCGCCGTCCACGAGCCCGACCAGCTCGTCGCCGGGGCCGTGGTAGTGCGAGACGTGCGGGGCGACGCGTCCGGCCCGCGCGATCTCCAGCACCTCCGCCATCGCCGCGCCGGCGGCGGACTCGTACCCGCGCATGTGCGTGACGTAGGGGAGCCCGGCCGCGCCGACCGGCGCGCACAGCGCGGCGATCTCGGTGGTGGCGGCGTAGGCCCCGGGCACGTACTCCAGCCCGGTGGACAGCCCGGCCGCGCCCTCGGAGAGCCCGCGCTCGACCTGGGCCCGCATGGCCGCCAGCTCGCCGGGCTCCGGAGCCCGCCGGGCGGTCCCCATCACGCCGTGCCGGATCGTGCCGTGCGGCAGCAGGTAGACGGTGTTGAGCGGGGTGCGCCGGTCGTAGGAGGCGAGCAGTTCCGCGACGGTCACCGGTCCGCCGTCCAGACCGGGGTGCGTGCCGTTGACCGGCGCGAAGTAGCGGCTCACGTAGCGGAGCGTCTCGGCGCCGGCCGGCGCGTAGGAGACGCCGTCCTGGCCGAGGACGAACGTGGTGACGCCCTGCCGCAGCGCGGCGAGCTGCACCTCGGGGTCGAACACGGCCGCGTCGCCGTGGACGTGGGTGTCGATGAAGCCCGGCATGACGTACCGGCCGGTCGCGTCGATCTCGGCCGACGCCCGCGCGCCGTCGAGGACGCCGACCGCGGCGATCCGGCCCGCGGTGACGGCCACGTCCGCGCGGCGCCCCGGGGCCCCGGTGCCGTCCAGCACCGTCCCCCCGCGAACCAGCAGATCGTACATTGGACCTCATTCACCCCAACGAGCACGTAACCGGGCTTCAGTGCCGGTAGTCGTGGAGGTTATGGGGCGCACCAAGCGCGGCACCATATTTGCAACACATGATTTTGCATTGCACAACCACCCGTTGACCTGCGACGTTACCCGAAGCCGGAGGGTTCGGCGCCGGTCAAGGGGGGAGCGTGGGCCGCCTAGGTCGAGCGGCTCGCCTTGGGACGGCGCAGCAGGAACGGCCGCACGCGGCCCAGCCCCTGCAGCGGGCGCGGACGCAGACCGGAGGCTTCGCAGGGCCCGGACGGCAGCGCCGAGACCAGGGCGGCGTCGGCCAGGACCGTCCCCGGGTAGGCGGTGGACGTCAGGCGCGCGGCCATGTTGACGGGCGTGCCGAACACGTCGCCCAGCCGCTGGATGACCTCGCCGTAGGCGAGACCGACGCGGACCTTGGGGAAGTCGGGGTCCTCGTTGAACCGCTCCGCGACGCGCAGCCCGATCTCCGCGGCGGGACCGGCGGCGGGCGCGACGAACAGGACCTCGTCGCCGAGCGTCTTGACCACGCGGCCCCCGCACTCGGCGACGATGTGCGTGACGTCCCACTCGAAACGCTCGACGAAGCCGGCCAGGGCGTCGCCGTCGAGGCTGCGGCTCAGCCGGGTGAACGACACGACGTCGGCGAACCCGACCGCGAGGAGCGCGACGCCCGCGGCGGGGTCGGCCCGCGCGGCGGCGGTGGACGCGGCGGCGCGCATCCCGGCGGCGGTGAGCTGGCGGCGCCAGCCGTGCAGCAGCAGCCGCTCGAACGAGGGCCGCAGCTCCTCGGTGGCGACCAGGGCCGCGGTGACCAGGTCGGACGTCACCGGCTCGTCGGACGGCAGCGCGCCCAGGCGCTGGAGCCACACGTCGCCGAGCCAGCTGGCCAGCCGCCCCATCGTCTGGCCGACCGCGCGGACGAGCTGGAGCACCGTCTCCTCGTCCACCAGCTCGTGGGACAGCACCTCGCGGATCTCGACGAGCGCGGCCACGTCGCCGTCGGTGAAGGCGACCTCGTCGTCCGGCGGGACGGGGAAGCCGAGCGCCTGCCAGATGCGCCGCGCGAAGTCGTCCGAGACGCCCGCCCGGGCCTCGACCTCCCTGCGCGTGTAGCGCAGGGGGCCGCCGAGGAGGGTTTCCTCGATGTCGTCCGCCATGCGGCAACCCTATGTGCCATCGATCGATGTAACAATGAGGTACGGGTAAGATCACGGCGGTCAGACGACACGAGCCGGCGGACGGGGCATGGCCGAGTACCGAATCGACGAGCTGGCGCGGCTGGCGGGCAGCACGGTGCGCAACATCCGCGCCTACCAGGACCGCGGCCTGCTGCCGCCGCCCCGCCTCGAAGGCCGCGTCGGCATGTACGACGACACGCACCTGGCGCGGCTGCGGCTGATCGGCAAGCTGCTGGCCCGGGGCTACACCTTCGCGATCATCAAGGACCTGATCGGCGCCTGGGAGACCGGCAAGGACGTCGCCGAGGTGCTCGGGCTGGAGAAGGTCCTCACCGACCCGTGGTCGGACGAGATCCCCGGCACCGCCACCTACGAGGAGCTCGTGGCGAAGTTCGGCTCCGGCCTGGACGACGACCAGGTCGCCCGCACCCTGGAGCGGACGGTCGAGCTCGGCCTGATCGAACCGGACGGGGACAAGTACCGGGTGCCGAGCCCGCGGCTGCTGCACGTCGGCGCCGAACTCGTCGCCGCCGGCATCCCGCTGGAGTCCGTCCTGGACATCGCCGGGCAGATCCGCGCCGACTGCGACGTGATCGCCGGTCGGTTCGTGAACCTCGTCCAGGAGCACGTGTTCTCCCGGCTGGAGCGCCAGCCCGTCCCGGACGGCGACGAGGTGGGCGAGGTCGCCGCCGTCGTCCGCCGGATGCGCCCGCTGGTGAAGATGGTCGTCGACCCGTTCATCGCCCGGGCCATGGAGGCCCGCGTCCAGGCGGCGCTCGGCGACCACCTCGAAATGATCAGAAGCCATCTCGGGGAGCGCCCCGCCCCCGGCGGCTGAGCCGCTACAGCAGCGTCGCGCCCCAGACGACCTTCACCTCGTGCGGCGCGCCCTCGGAGTCGGTGAAGGTCAGCGTGCCCTGCCCCGGCAGGCCGATGAGCGCCGTCCGCAGCGTGACCGTCAGACGCATCGTGCCGTCCTCGGGCATGCCGCCCTGCATCTGCGACAGGATCAGCTGGTTCGAGGACGTCATCGCCGTCCACGACACCGGGCCGCTCTTCGCCGCGAGGCTGACCTGGGCGGTCTTCGTCCCGTACATCTCGACCTTGGCGGGGTTCACCACGAGGACGCCCGGCGGCGCGGGCGACGGGGACGGCGGCGCCGGGTGCTGCGGCGTCGGCCGCGGGCCCTCCGGGCTCTCCTGGCTCTTCTCGTGGGTCTGCGGTTCGGGCGGCGGCTGGCCGGGGCGGGCCTGCGCGCCCCCGCCGGGCCCCTGCGGAGCCTTCCCGCCGTGCCCCTGGCCCTCCGGCCTCTCGTGCGTGATCGACGGCGCCGGATGCGTGCGGAACGGCGGCCACGACAGCGTCCCCCCGCCGATCCCCGGGCCCATCACGAGCGCGGCGGCGAGGGCCGCGACCAGCGCGCCCACCATGCCGCCCCCGGTGAACAGCCACCGGCGCGTGAACGGCGACGGCACGTCCGGCTGGCTCGGCAGGCCGGACGGGGTCAGCGTCCCGCCGCGCGCCGCGATGTCGGCGCGGTAGCCCGCCAGCTCGGGGTCCGTCGCGGTGTGCATGACGCGGTGCCGCAGCGCCGCGGGCAGCACCGGCGCGGGCGCCCGCCCCAGCAGTTCGGCCGCGGTCACCCGGGACCGGGCACGGCAGTCCTCGCAGCCGGCGGCGTGCGACGCGGTCGCGGGATCGACCGGGGAGACCTCGCCGCGACGGCGGAACCGCCACCACGGCCCCCGGACCGGCTCCGGCGGAGGGGCCTCCTCCCGGCGGTCCGGCGCCCGCGCCGCCAGGACGGGGATCGCCGCGGACCGGGACTCCTCGGCCGCGCCCGCGGCGGCCGCGCATTCCCGTCCCGCGCGGTCGATCTCCCGCCGCAGGGCGGCGTCGAGCTCGGCGCGCGCCCTGCGCACCCGCGCCGCGGCCCGCCGCGCCGACAGGCCGAGCGTCGCCCCGAGGCGGGCCGGGCGCAGGCCGTGCCGGTCCGTCAGGAGCATCACCTCCTGGTCGACGGGCTCCAGCCGGGACAGGCACGCGCGCAGAAGGTCGTGCAGCTCGTCCGAGCGCGGCCGGGCCGGCGCCGGGTCGCCGGCCTCAACACGGTCCAGGAACGGCGCGTCGGAGAACTCGCCGTCCCGGTCCCAGAACAGCACCCTGGGGCGGCCGCGGCGGATGCAGCGGCGCCGCGCCGCGCCGTACAGCCAGGAACTCAGATACAGGTGGTCGCGCATTCGCGGAGCGCGGCGGCAGGCGTCGATGAAAGCGTCGTGGACGATGTCGGCGGCCGCTTTCCCGTCCCCTGACATGGACAGCGCGTAATCGTAAAGGCGCTCACCGTACTCGTCGTAGAGCGCGGCCAGGGCCGCCTCGTCACCCTCGTTCAGTCCCTTGACGAGCTTGCGGTCGGCTGTGGGGGCGGAGGTCGACAACCTGGGCATTCACGCTCCCGGCAGCGGAGTGTGGAAGTTGCCCCCATGGGGGCCATCCGGACATTCGGCCCACCTTGCATACACCCCCGAACCCCGCCCGCACCACTTGATCGACTGAAATCACCACCAACGTGACCCCGGGTGATTGGCCGCGTCTCTGAGTGACCACCCGATCTGTGACTCGGCGTCAGAATCCAGTAATCAATGCGGTGTCAATCAGCGCGGCGCACCTCCAGATCACCGTCCGCGTAGCGCCGCCGAAGCACTTTTTTATCGAACTTGCCCACGCTGGTCTTCGGGACCTCGGTGATGAAAGCCCAGCGCTCGGGAACCTGCCATCCGGCGACCCGGCCGGCGAGGAACTCGCGCAGTTCCGCCGGCGTGACCGCGGCCCCGTCCCGCACGACGACGGATGCGAGCGGGCGCTCCTGCCAGCGGTCGTCGGGCACGCCGACCACGGCCGCCTCCACGACGTCCGGGTGGGCCATGAGGTGGTTCTCCAGCTCCACCGACGAGATCCACTCCCCGCCCGACTTGATGACGTCCTTCGCCCGGTCGGTGAGGACGAGGTACCCGTCCGGCGACAGCGTCCCGACGTCCCCGGTGCGCAGCCAGCCGTCGTGGAACCTGCCGGGGTCCTCGTCCAGGTGGTAGGCGCCGGTGATCCACGGACCGCGGATCTCGACCTCCCCCACGGCCTCCCCGTCGCTGGGCAGCACCGCGTCGCCGTCCCCCACGATCCGCATCTCCAGCCCCGCGAGAACGCGCCCCTGGCTCACCCGCGCCCGCCACGCGTCCTCGCCCGCCGCCCCGGGCGGCGGGTGCGCGACCGACGCGACCGGCGAGGTCTCCGTCATCCCCCACGCCTGCACGATCCGGACGCCGATCTCCTCGAACCCCCGCATCAGCGACTCCGGCACCGCCGACCCGCCGCACGGCACGAGCCGCAGGGAGGTCAGGTCCGACCCGTGCTCCTTCGCGTACCGCAGCACGTCCGACCAGATGGTCGGCACCGCGCCCGCGACCGTCGGCCGCTCGGCCTCGATGAGCCGGACGAGCGGCTCCGCCTGCAGGAACCGGTCCGGCATGACCAGCGGCGCGCCCGCCATCACCGCCGCGTAGGGCAGCCCCCAGGCGTTCGCGTGGAACATCGGCACCACCGGCAGGACCACGTCGGACGCGCTCAGCCCCATCGCGTTCCCCGTGCACGTCGACATCGAGTGCAGGTACGCCGACCGGTGCGAGTAGACGACGCCCTTCGGGTGGCCCGTCGTCCCGCTCGTGTAGCACATCGCGGCGGCCGACCGCTCGTCGATCTCCGGCCACGCGAATGTCGCCGGCGCCGCCGCGAGCAGCTCCTCGTAGCCGTGCAGTTCCTTGCCGGCGCCCTCCAGCGGCGCGGTGTCGCCGTCCCCGACCACCACCACGTGCCGGACGGTCTCGAACCGCGCCAGCACCGGCGCGAGCAGCGGGATCAGCGACGCGTCCACGATGACGACCCGGTCCTCGGCGTGGTTCGCGATGTAGACGAGCTGGTCGGGGAACAGCCGCAGGTTGAGCGTGTGCAGCACGGCGCCCATCGACGGCACCGCCAGGTACGCCTCCAGGTGCTCGGCGTTGTTCCACAGGAACGTGGCGACCCGCTGGTCCCCGTCCACGCCGAGTCCCCGCAGCGCCCCCGCCAGCCGCGCGGCGCGCTCGCCCACCTCCGCGTACGTGCGGCGCCGCGTCCCGTCGCCCGTCCACGTGGAGACCTCGGCCTCCCCGAAGACCCCGGCCCCGCAGCGCATGATCGTCGTAATGGTCAGCGGAAAGTCCTGCATCGTGCTCCACACGGCAAGCCTCCAGCGCTCGCAGCGGCTCTAGAACCGGATTCTGCCAGCGTCCCCCTCCCCTGGCGAGCCCCTAGTACAGCTCGCGGAGGCGGGTCATGGCTCGGGAGACGGTGGACTTGACCGTGCCGACGCTGACGCCCAGGACTTCGGCGATCTCCCGTTCGGACATGTCCTCGTAGTAGCGGAGCATCACGGCCAGGCGCTGGCGTTCGGGGAGGCGGGCGAGGGCGCGGCCCAGGGCGTCGCGCATCTCGCTGCGGTCGGTGTGGTCCTCCACCGGGCGCTCGGGGAGCTGGTCGGTGGGGTAGACGTCCAGCTTGCGGCGGCGCCACCAGGAGATCTGGGTGTTGACCATGGCGCGGCGGACGTAGCCGTCCAGGGCGGAGCGGTCCTCGATGCGGTCCCAGGCGAGGTAGGTCTTGGCGAGGGCGGCCTGGAGGAGGTCCTCGGCCTCGGTGCGGTCGCTGGTGAGCTGGGTGGCGGCCCGGAGCAGGACGGGGCCGCGTTCCACCACGTATGCGCGGAACTCCTCGTGCCGCGTCGCGCTCACACCCACCACCGGACCAGGGGCTGGGGAGCCGCACCGACTCCCGGTACGACGACGATCGCATGCGCGGCGTAATTACGGGCCTACTGGAACAATATTTCCGGGTCAACCAGTTTATATTTTTCCACCGAGGTAGATCAAAGTTCCTCCGGCCGTTGACTTATCGCGACAAATCCGTCGACAGCGAGGTCACGGCGCGTGACTCTTGACTCACTGTCCTAACAGCTCTCGCCGTACGTCACGACGATCGATGCCGGAGTGCCGCGATGCCGACGACCCACCTCCGCCGGGCGGCGCACCGCCGGGCGCTGTTCGCGGCTCCCGAGGCCCCGGAGGCCGACCGGCGCGCGCGTGCGATCAGCGGGATCGTCCTGGACGCGAGCCCGCACCTGCTGGTGGTGGCCGAGGCCGCGGCGCGGGGCGCCGAGACCCGCATCCCGATGAGCGAGGACACCGCGATCTGGCACGGCGGGCGCGGGGGCCCCGCCGCGCTCCGGCCGGGCCGGTCCGTGGTCGTCCGGCGCGCGGGCGGCGGCCGCGCCGAGCGGATCTGGGTCGACATCGGCCGGGTCAGCGGGACGATCCTCGCGTGCGGACGCGGCGCCGTGGAGGTGGACATGGGGCCGCACCGCGGGCGCGCCCACGTGGTCATCCCGCCGTCCGTCCTCGGCCCGGTGCTGGTCCGGCATCCGCGCCTGGAGCCCGGCTACCTGCTCGACGTGGTCTGCGTGGGGTCCCCCGGCGGCCCGCAGGCGGTGCGCCCGGGCACGTCGCAGCCCGGATACCGGGTGGCCGACCTCGCCGCGCCGGCGGTGGCCGCGCCGGTGCCGCGGGAACTGCGCGGGACGGCCACCTGGTTCGGCGGCGTGGAGGGGGAGTGGCGGGACGGGGCGTCCTACCCGGCGGTCGACTCCGAGGGGAACGCCGGGGGCTGCGCGGACGCCCCGTCCGGATGCGCGCCGATGCCGTACCTGTCGATCGGCAGCGAGATCACCGTGCGCAACGAGTGCGGGGGGCGGGCGGCGGCGGTCCCGGTGATCGAGTGCGGCTGCACGGCGGCCCGGTTCTGCGACCGGTGCGTGGAGTGCGACGCGTCGCCGCGAGGGCGGATCGTCGAGCTGACCCCGGCCGCCTTCGCCGGGCTCGGCGGCGACCTGGCGGCCGGCTGCTTCAACGCGACCGTCCGGCCGGACGCGCCGGGGGGGATGGAGGGGCCATGGTGACGGCGATCCAGAACACGCAGGTCCTGCTGCTGGCGTCGGTGCTGCTGGTGGCGTGCCTGGCGAAGCTGACGATCCGGGAGCGGGCGGCGGGCGCGCCCGACCACGTCCACGGCGTCCCGGTGCCGGCCAGGCTCGCGCGGCTGTCGGCGCTGCGCCGCAGCCGCGGCATGACGGTCGGGCTCGGCATCGGCGAGGGCCTGCTCGGACTCGCGCTGCTGGTGACCTCGCACCTGTCGGTGCGGCTCGCCACGACCGTGGCGTTCGCCGCCGCGACCTGGGTGGTCGGGGAGCTGCGGGTGCACCGGCCCGACGCGGGGTGCGGCTGTTTCGGCGCGCTCAGCGCCAAGAAGGTGGACCGGCGCAGCGTGCTGCGGGCGATGCTGTTCACCTGTGCGGCCGTCGTCTCGCTCGGCGCGCCGCACGCGGGCGTGGACGTGCTGCGGGACGTCCCCGCGCAGGTGGGGCTCATGTTCGCGGTCGAGGTCGCGCTGTTCGTGGCGCTGTCCCCCGAGCTGGCGGAGCTGGCCGGGCGGCACCGGCTGCCGCGCGCCGCCGTCCCGTGCGAGCGGCGCCGCAGCCCGATGCCGGAGACGTACGCGAGGCTGTACGAGAGCCCGGCGTGGGCCGAGCACGAGAACGCGATCAGGAGCGCCGTGCCGCTGGACGTGTGGCGGGAGGGCTGCTGGCGGTTCGTGGCCTTCCCCGGACGCCTGAGCGAGCGCGACGTGGAGATCGTGTTCGCGGTGTCGACGTCGGAGCGGGACCGGGCCGTCCGGTCGGCGGTGGTGGCGCCCGCCGATTGCGCCGGATAGCCGCCGGGACGGCCCCTGGGCCGCCGGGACGCCGTCAGAACTGCTGGGCGCCCCCGCGCGAGCGCCGGTAGAGGAGGCGCCGGGTGCGGGCGTGCAGCGCCGCGCGCAGCCGGACCATGTACCGGTTCTCCGACCCGATCTCCGGCGGGCGGCCGCCCTGGTCCTGGCGCATCGCCGACTCGTCGTAGCCGAGGATCGAGGCCGCTATGTCGTCCTCCCCCGAGAGTTCCTCGTCGGTCTCGTATCCGTCGGGCCGGCGTCGCACTTCCATGTCTTCCCCTGGCATCGCCCAGATGCCCGCCGCGGGTCGCCAGTTGATCTCCTACCCCGCTGACCTGGCACGACAACATGCGGGCGGGGCCGGTCGACCGGCCCCGCCCGCATCGCCGGGGCGGCGCCCGATCGCCTCTCTGCAACTCTCTAGCGCTCTATAAGGGGAGATCTAGAAAGGGTTAGAAAAAGCCAGAGGGAGGACGAGCGAAATCTACGGCTCTCTACCTCTGTCGCTAGAGAGCCGGATATTCGTCCGGCAAGCCGGCTCGATGCGGCCTTCTACCGCTCTCTAGCGTCAGCACTAGAGAGCCGGATAGGCGGATAGGTCAGGCGGGCTGGGAGCGGAGGAACTTGCCGAAATGCGGGACGGTGAACGCGACCATGCCGCGTTCGGCGCTGTAGATGAGGCCCTTCTTGATGAGCCCGTCGCGCGCGGGCGACAGGCTGGACGGTTTGCGGCCCAGCTCGTCGGCGACCGACGCGGTGGGCACCGGGTCGTCGCCGAGCATGGCCATGGCGCGCATGTAGTCGCGCTCGGCGGGGGTGGCGCGCTCGTAGCGGCTGCCGAAGAAGCCGACGGCGAGCTCGCTCTCCGCCTCGGGCGCGGCGACCTTGATGTCGTCGACGGTGATGGGGCTGTCGGGGGCGACGTCCCAGACGACCTTGGCGTACGCCTGGACGAAGTAGGGGTAGCCGTCGGCCGCGCCGTACAGCGCGTCGAGGGCCTCCGGGGTGAAGGTGACGTCCTCGCGCTCGGCGGGGGCCAGCAGCGCGACGTCGGCCGACTCGCGGTCGAGCCGGTCGATGCGGGCGTACCGGAAGAGCCGCTCGGAGTAGGACTTGCTCGCCGACAGGACGGCGGGCAGGTGCGGCAGGCCCGCGCCCACCACGATCAGCGGTCCGCCGACCTGCGACAGCTCGTGGCACGCGGCGCACAGCGCGGACACGTCGTCGGCGGGGATGTCCTGCATCTCGTCGACGAACAGGGCGATGCCGACGCCGACGTCGGTCGCGACGGAGGCGGCGTCCACGAACAGCTCGGTGAGGTCGATCTCCAGGTCGCCGGAGTCGGCGCGGCCGCGCGCGGCGGGCACGTCGATGCCGGGCTGCCAGCGGTGCGCCCGGGCCTTGGCCTTGCCGGACGGCTCGGGGCCCGCCTGCGCGAACGCCTTGAGCACGCCGAGGAACTCCTCGATGCGGTCGGGCGCGCGGTGCCGGGGCGCCAGCTCCCGGACGGCCCGGTGCAGCGCGGACGCCACCGGGCGGCGGATCGACTGGTCGGGCCGGGCCTCGATCTTCCCCGTCCCCCACAGCCGCTGGATCGCCTGCGACCGGAAGGCGTTGAGCAGCACGGTCTTGCCCACCCCGCGCAGCCCGGTGACGATCATGCTGCGCTCGGGGCGGCCGCGGGCCACGCGTTCGAGCACCACCTCGAACTGCCGGAGCTCGCGGTCGCGGCCGGCCAGCTCGGGCGGGCGCTGCCCGGCGCCGGGGGCATAGGGATTCCGCACGGGGTCCACGCTCTCGGACTCTATGAGGCGATATAGCTGCGGCCGTAGATTTGCGTAGAGAACGCCGCGGCGTGTCGCGTGGTCACGCCGCCGCCCGCAGCGCGCGGAGCCGTCGGGCCCCCGTGTGGCCATGGTCGCCACCATGTCGCCTCCCGGGCGAGCGCGATCGAACAGGGCGGTCGAACTTCTGTTCGACCATTCGAACACAGTAGCGCATGCCGTCGCCCTCGTCCCGTGGAAGGATCTGCCGCAGCTCGGCGAGGTGGAAGGTCTCCCACTTCGGGGCGCCGCCGCCGCCGCGGTTCCACCAGTCGGTGTAGCTGCCGCACGGGCC
>NZ_JBEZJP010000102.1:0-22206 GCF_040653175.1 Actinomadura sp. NPDC048032 | reverse complement strand
CGGCGGTCCCGCGGAAGCCCGTCCGGGCGGCGGACCGGCCGCCCGCCCTGCTCAGGCCGCGTGCACGACCGCGACCGGGCAGGGCGCGTGGTGCAGCAGGGCGTGGCTGACCGAGCCGAGCAGCAGGCCGCGGAAGCCTCCGAGGCCCCGCGAGCCGACGACCAGCAGGCGCGCCTCCTCCGCGGCGGCCAGCAGCACCTCGCGCGGCGCCCCGGTCACGATGTCGATCTGGACCTTCACGTCGGGGTGGAGCTCGCGCGACGGGATCATCAGCCGGGCCATCCTGGCCGCGGCGGCGTCCCGCATCCCCGCCTCGTCCACCAGCGGGGGCACCTCCTTCTCCGGCACCGCCTCCCAGGCGACGACCGCGCGCACGTCCCAGCCGTGCGCGGCGGCCTCGGCGAAGCCCAGCGCCAGCGCCTCGCGCGACGCCGGCGACCCGTCCACGCCGACGACGACGTGCCCGTGCACCTGCTCCGGCGGCGGGACGAGGTCGCCCCGGACGATCACGACCGGGCAGGGGGCGTGCGCGGCCACCTGCGCGCCGACGGAACCGAGCACCAGCCCGACGAACCCGCCGAGCCCCCGCGGGCCGAGGACGAGCATGTCCGCGCCGTGCCCGGCCTCGATCAGCCGCGCCGCCGCCTGCCCCCGCGCCAGCACGCCCCGCACGCTCAGCCCCGGCGCCACCTTCCGGACGTGCTCGACCCCGTTGCCGAGGTTCTCCTCCGCCACGGCGCGCAGGTCGACGACCGGCATGGCGATCGGGCCGCCCCCGACGTAGACGTCCCACACGTGGAGCACGGTCAGGGGCAGGCCCCGGATGCGGGCCTCGGCGGCGGCCCACTCCAGGGCCTGCACACCGCCCGTGGAGCCGTCGTAGCCAACGACCACTCCGGTGATCGGCTCGTCGTTCATGTGCGAACTCTCCTTCGGGGGTTCCTGCCGGGTCGAGTCCAGACTCGCCCGCCGCGGCCCCGCGCAGGAGGGGCGACGGTCCGCAGGATCAGGGACCTTCGGCCCTCGTCCGCCACCCGCGTCACCCGGCGAGCGGCACCACGGCGATCGGGCAGACCGCGTTGTACAGCAGCCACTGCGCGACCGAGCCGAACGCGGGATGCGCGGCCCCGACCACCAGGAGGCGCGCCTCCTGCGCGGCCTCCCGCAGCGCTTCGGGCGGAGGGGCGAGCGGGTTCTCGGGGTGCCCGAGGTCCGCCCCCGGCGCCTCCTCCCCCTCGGCGCCCGAGGAGACGGTCTTCACGGGAAGCTGCCGCAGCTCCGCCTCACGCGCGGCGAACGCGAGCGCGCTCCGCGCCGCGGGCGAACCGTCCACCACGGCCACGACCGGCGCCGGGCTTCCGGGGCGGGGCAGCGCGCCCACGCCCCTGACCACGATGACCGGGCATCGCGCGTGCATTGCGACGTGGGCGGCGACCGAGCCGACCGGCACGCGCGCGAGCCGCCCGAGCCCGCGGGACCCGAGCACCAGGAGCTCGGCGCCGGCCGACAGCTCCGTGAGCCGCTCCGCCGCCGACCCCTCCTCCGACACCGGCCTGACCGCGACCCCGGCCGTGCGCTGCCGGGCGCACTCGACGCCGTGGGCCAGCACGTGCTGCGCCGCCTCGTGCAGCGACCGCCGGCCCGCCTCCTCCAGTTCGGGGGCGACCCCCTGGTAGGGCCAGTGCCACGCGTGGCACAGCACCAGCGGAGATCCGCGCAGCTCCGCCTCGTCCAGCGCCCAGTCCAGCGCCTGCATGGCGTACACCGACCCGTCGAATCCGACGACCACCTCGCGCGCGCCGCTTCCGTCGGACATCGCGAACCCCCGTCCCCGTCCGGATGGATCCGCAAAAGGCGTTCCCGGCCGGTGGCCGGGAGACGGCGTCCGCGGAACGTGAAGGGGGCGGGAGAAGCCCTCCGCCGCTTAGGCAGCGTTTCGAGATGGACGGTGCGTGGTCTCCCACTTCTCCGTCCCTTTCCGCTCGACTTCTCTCGCCCGGTTTCATTCCATCTCGCCGCCGGCGCCCGGTACAGGGACGAAAGTCCTTCGTTCGCCTCGGGCCCGGGACGGGAGTATGTGCTCCGGCGGGCGGGTCAGCGGAGGAGCCGAAGGTCCCCTCGGCGGGGCGGGGCGGCCTCCGCGTCCTCCAGACCGGCGAACCCGCGCCGGGCGACGCGCCGGCGGAGCTCGCGGAACTGCCTGTGCTGCATGATGAAGTGCGCCGGCTCCCCGAGGAGCCAGGTGAACAGGCGGTCCGGGACCGACGGCACCCCGTGTCCGCGCGTCCGCACGATCAGGCGCGTGCACCCGTCGGGCAGGCGGTGGAGGTGGAAGGCCCAGAGCCCGTCCGCGTACGCCCGAGGCTTCGGTCCACGCGGGTCGAACGACCTTCCGGACGGCAGTTCGATGTCGCTCCGCAGCACCAGGGTCCTGCCCGGATCGAGGACCTCGACGCGGAAGTAGGTCGTCCCGCCGGGGACCGTGGGCACGCGGTCGCCCGCCGCCAGATCCTGCCATTCCGGAACGATGCGGTCCGTGCTCGGCCGCCCCCTGTTGTCGAGCAGGTCCCAGCTGTACCAGCCGCCCCGCCCGTATCCCATCTGCACCAGCCACGGCCAGACCGCCTCCGGCGGCGCGGGCAGCGACACCGCCATGGTGGACTGGCTCGTCGCGTTCTCGATGAGCTCGTCGCTCGGATACGAGGTCTCCGCCTCCGTGTCGGTGGCCCCCCAGGACAGCAGCGCGGGACGGACCGCGGCCGCGTAGGCGGCTGCCGCGCCGCAGGCGAGCGCGAGACCGCGAACCCTCTTGCTCATGGCGAGTCCTCCCCCAGTCGATGACCGCTCGAGTTCCACGCTGGCGGGCGGTGGTCCGGTCCGGCAGAGGCCTTCGCCATGCCGGCCGGGGACGTTCGTCCCTTCTGACCTGGCGGTGCGCCGTCGCCGGACCGGAGAAAGGGACCTTCGGGCCGCGGCGTCGAGGACATCCGTCCGTGGCGCCCGGCGCGTCCCCGGGAAAGGCTGGAGGTACTTGGAGGGATGAGCCGTTCCGGGCGACTTCCGAGGTCGTTCGGTCATCGACCCGGGGAGCAGGCATGAGGCCGCCGGACGCCGGCACACACGCGGACCGCCTGCGGCGCCGCTGCGGGCTCGACGGCAACGACCTGCGGCGGAGGGTCGATCGGGTGCAGTGGCGCGTCGGGCTCCTTCTGCTCCTGCTCTTCCTGGTCGCCGCACCGATCGCCTGCGCCCACGTGGTCTCGTCCGTCGATGCCGCGGGGGTCCGCGCCGAACGGTACGAGGCCGCGACGCGCCACCGCGTCGACGCGACGGTGGTCGGGGTCACGCAGCTGGAGTCCGGACGCGAGGTCAACGTGGTCTGGACCGGCGCGGACGGCACTCCGCACAACGGCCGGTACACCAGCTGGCGCGCGACCGTGGTCGGCGAGCACCGCGTGCTCTGGACGGGTCCCCGCCACACCCTCGGAGAGATGGGCCCGCGGAAGCACGCGCGGACGATCGGTGACGACGTGTCGGCCGGCGCGGCCGTCCTGGCGGTGACGGGGCTGCCGATGCTCACCGTCTACCTCGCGTTCCGCTGGGGTTGCGACAGGCGCCGGTACCGGCAGTGGGACGAGGAGTGGGCCGACTTCGACCGCCGCTCCCGTTCGACCTAGGAGACCCGAGACGGCACGCCGGAGGTGCACGATGCAGCGGATGAGCGCGCTGGACGCGGGGATGTTCTTCGCCGACAACGACACCACGCCGCTCCAGATCGGCACGGTGACCGTGTTCGAGGGCCCCGCGCCCGGCCACGCGGAGCTGGTCCGGGAGATCTTCGCCAGGCTCCGGTTCGCTCCCCGCTGCCGGCAGCGCGTCCGGACCGTCCCGCTCCACCTCGCGCACCCGGTCTGGATCGACGACCGCGGCTTCCGGATGGCGGACCACGTCCGGCACGTGGAGGCGCCCGCGCCCGGCGGCCCGGACGAGCTGCGGGAGCTGGCGGGCCGCGTCCTCGGCAGGCGGCTGGACCTCACCCGCTCCCCGTGGGAGGTGTGGCTGGTCGAGGGGCTGGAGCACGGACGCTGGGCCCTGATCTCCAAGGTGCACCACTGCATGGTCGACGGGCTCGCGGGGATCGACCTGCTGAGCGTCCTGCTCGACGCCGGCCCCGGATGGTCGCCCGCCGGTCCCCGGCTGTGGACGCCCGCCCCGGAACCGTCCGCGCGGGCCGTCGTGCGCGGCGCCGTGGCGGACCGGCTGAGGGGGTTCGGCCGGCAGGCCGCCCGGCTCTTCCTCCCGGCCCTGCGCGAGTCGATCGCCGTCGCGGGCGCGGCCCCCGGCTACGCCGCGCGCCTCACCGGCCCCGGCGCGTCCTCGCTCAACGGCCCGACCGCTCCCCTCCGGCGCTGGTCGCGGACCTGCGCGGGCCTGGACGAGGTGAACCGGATCAGGTGCGCCCTCGGCGGATCGGTCAACGACGTCGTGCTCGCCGCGACCGCCTCCGGCTTCCGGTCGCTGCTGGCCGCCCGGGGCGTGCTCACCGCGGAGTCGGCCGTCCGCGCCCTGGTGCCCGTCTCGGTCCGGTCGCCCGACGAGCGCGGGATCCTGACGAACCGGGTGTCGGCGGTGCTGGTCGACCTGCCCTGCGGGGAGCCCGACCCCCTGCGCCGCCTCCACCTGCTGCGGGAGCGGATGGACGGCGCGAAGAGCGCGGACCAGGCGGCCGGGCTCGACGCCTTCCTGCGGCTCGTCGGCGCCGCCCCCGGGCTGCTCGCCGTGGCGGCCCGCACGGCGCTGCGGCTGCGGCAGCCCCTGGTCCACACGATCGTCACGAACGTGCCCGGCCCCTCGTTCCCGCTGTACGCGATGGGGCGGCGGATGCTGGAGATGGACCCCTACATCCCCATCGCCGCCGGGTCGCGCGTCTCCGTCGGCATCATCTCCTACGACGGCGTCCTGTCGTTCGGGATCACCGGCGACCGCGACGCCCTGCCCGACCTGCCGATCCTGTGCGCGGGCATCCGCGAGGGCGTCGACGAGCTCCTCAAGGAGGCGGCGCGGAAGGTTCCGGCATGACCGCCCGCGCGCGGCGGCGGAACTCGGTGGGGCGGCGCGAACACGGCGTTCACCAGGATCGTACGCGGCGTCCCGTCATCTCAGGCGGCGCAGGTAGGGGTCCCAGGCGCGCCGGGGAAGGAGCCGGACACGGGCGTCGACGGCCACCGCGCCGTCGGGCCGGACGACGGTGGGATTGAGGTCGAGCTCGGCGATCTTGGGATGCTCGGCCGCCAGCCTGGACAGCCGGAGCAGGAGGTCGCGCAGGGCGGCGAGGTCGCCCGCGGGGCGGGCGGGATGGCCGAGCAGCAGGGCGGACAGGCGCGGCTCGCGGATCAGGTCGTCGGCCTCCCGCTCCGTCAGCGGGGCGAGGCGGGCGGTGCGGTCGGCCAGGGCGTCGGCGTCGACGCCGCCCGCACCGAAGACCACGACGGCTCCGAACACCTCTTCCTGGACGGCGCCGCACAGCACCTCGACGCCCTCGTCCACCATGGCCTGGACGACCACGCCCTCCAGGGCCCCGCCGAACCGTCCGGCGAGACTCCCGAACGCCTCCCGGACCTCGCGGTCGCCGTCCAGACCGAGCCGCAGGGCTCCGGCGGCGGTCTTGTGCACGACTCCGGGCACGTGCGCCTTCATCGCCACCGGGACGCCCATCTCGCGGGCCGCCGACGCGGCCTCCTCCTCTGTGCGCGCCCAGCACCAGGGGGCGAGCGGAAGCCCGTAGGACTCCAGCAACCGGAAGGTGCCGACGGGTGGCAGCCAGCCGCCCTCCGGTCTCGCGGACAGGAACCCGTCGATGATGCCCGCCGCCTCGACCGGCATCAGCCCGGTCAGCGCGGGCGGCGCGCCGGGCGGGGCGCCCCGCCGCCGCGCGTAGGAGAAGGCGCGGGCGAACGCGCGGACGGCGTTCTCCGGGTAGGCGTAGCAGGGCACGCCGCGCTCGTTGACCACGACGGTCTCGGGCTGCCCGAGCACGACCGCGGCGAGCGGCTTGCCGCAGCCGCCGAGCGCTCCGCGCAGGTCCGCGAGCGCGGTCGGCGCCACCAGCGCCAGGACGGCGTCGACGGACCCGTCCGCGGCGACCGCGTCCAGGGCGCTCCGGAACAGCTGGGCGGAGACCCCGGCCGTGGTGTCGACCGGGTTGGCGACCGCCGCGCACGCGGGCAGGAGGCCGGAGAGGCGGCGCCGCGTCGCCGGCGCCAGGACGGGAACGGAGAGTCCGGCGTCGGCGCAGGCGTCGGCCGCCAGCACGCCCGCCCCGCCCGCGTTGGACACCACCGCGACGCGCGGCCCGTCCGGGAGCGGCTGGGCGGCCAGCAGCGCGGCGGCGTCCACCAGCTCCCCGAGGTCGTCGGTGGCGACGATGCCCGCCTGCTCGAACAGGGCCCGGCGGGTGATCTCGGGGGTCGCGGCGGCCGCGGTGTGGGAGGCGGCCGCCCGCGTGCCGGGCGCCGACCGCCCGGCGAGGACGGTCAGCAGCGGCATCCGGGCCGCCACCCGCCGGGCCGTCCTGGCGAACTTGCGCGGGTTGCCGAACGACTCCACGTGCAGGACGCCGAGCCGGGTCGTCTCGTCCGACTCCCACCACATGAGCAGGTCGTTGGAGCTGACGTCGTACTTGTCGCCGACCGAGGCGAACGAGGAGATCCCGATCCCCAGCCGGGACAGCTGCTCCAGCAGCGCGATCCCGACGCCGCCCGACTGCACCACCACCCCCGCGCCCCCGGGAACGGGGTGCCGGGCGCCGAACGTCGCGTCGAGGGAGATCTCGGTGTTGGCCGTCCCCAGGCAGTTCGGGCCGACCAGCCGCATGCCGTGCTCCCGGCAGACCGCCAGCAGGTCGCGCCCCTGGCCGGCGGTCAGCCCCGAGCTGACCACCACCAGCGCGCGGGCCCCGTACCGCCCGCATTCGGCCGCCGCGCGGACCACCGCGCCGGCGGGCACGGTGACGACGGCCAGGTCGGGCCGCTCCGGCAGGTCGGCGGGCGCCGCCACGCACGGCGCGCCGTGCAGGTCGCCGCCGGCGGCGTGCGGGTTCACCGCGTACACGGCGCCGCCGAAGCCGGCGGAGAGGAGGTTGCGGAGGATCTCGGCGCCGACCGTCCCCGGCCGCCGGGACGCGCCGACGACCGCGACCGTCCGCGGCCGCATCAGCGGCTCCAGGCTGGCGACGTCGGCGCGCCGCTCCCGCTCGGCCACCGCGTCCAGGTAGCGCTCGTCGGAGACCAGCGGCAGGGTCAGCTCGACCACGCCTCCCGAGAACCGGCGCCGCGCCGTCAGCCCGGCGTCGGCGAAGACCCGCAGCATCGCGGTGTTCTCGGCCAGCGTGTCGGCGCGGAAGGCCACGATCCCGTGGTCCCGGGCCACGGACGCGAGGTGCTCCAGCAGCAGCGTCCCGACCCCGCGGTGGTGCATCCGGTCGGCCACCGCCATCGCGAACTCGGCCTCTCCGGGCACGTCGGTCGGCTCGTACTCGGCGACGCCGACCAGTCCGCCGCGCAGCCACGCGCCGAGCGCGGCGTGGCCGTCGCCGTCCGTCCGGCAGACCCGGCCCGCGACCTGCTCGGAGACGGCCCGGTTGAGGCCGAAGAACCGCAGGTGGAGACTCTCCTCGCTGAGGCCGCGGTGCAGGTCGCGCACCGCCGCCCGGTCCGCCTCCCCCAGCCGCCGGATCTCGACCTGCGTCCCGTCGGTCAGCAGCGCGAAGACACGCGCGCCGGAAAGGCTCTCCGTCATGCCCCCAGCGTCGGACGGGGCGGCGCGGCCGGTCAGCGTCCCAAGGTCACGGGTCGTCGGGACCTTCGTCCCCACGCCCCGGAGAGGCCCGCCGGGTAGGACAGGGGGAACACCGGTTCCGCCATCCTGAGGAGCGGCGCTCTCGTGGATCTCAACTCGCCCGGCCGCACGCTGCGGATCGGCGGCCGCCCCCTTCCGGTCGTCGGCCCCGCCCGCATGTACGTCTGCGGGATCACCCCGTACGACGCGACCCATCTCGGCAATGCCCGCACCTTCGTCTGGGCCGACGTCGCCGCCCGGGTCCTGCGGCACGCCGGCGGCGAGGTGCGCGTGTGCCGGAACGTCACCGACGTCGACGACGTGCTGGACCAGGCCGCGCACCGTGCGGGCAGCCCGTACGACAGCTTCGCCGCCGTCCAGCAGTTCTACTTCGAACGCGACCTGGAGGTCCTCGGCGTCCACGCCGTCGACCACCAGCCCCGCGCGCACAACCATGTCGGCGAGGTCGTCGCGCTGGCCCAGGGACTCCTCGCCTCCGGACACGCCTACGTGCGGGGCGGCGCGGTCCACTTCCGCGGCGGCGAGGTCCCCCGGCGCGCCGGCCTCGACGCCGGCCGGGCACGCGCGCTCCTCGCCGAGTACGGCGACGCGCCCGACGATCCCGGCAGGGACGACCCGTTCGACGTCGCGGTCTGGCGGCCGTCGCGGTCGGGCGAGCCCGCCTGGCCCAGCCCCTGGAGCGCGGGGCGGCCCGGCTGGCACGCCGAGTGCGCCGCGATGGCGATGACGGCCTTCGGCCCGGCGCTGGACCTGCACGCCGGCGGCGAAGACCTGCGGTTCCCCCACCACGCCTACGAGGCGGCCATGGCCGAGGCGCTGACCGGCGTGCGGCCGTTCTCCCGGGCCTGGCTGCACGTCGGGGTGGTCCGCCGGGACGGCGCCAAGATGGCCAAGTCCACCGGCAACCTGGTGCTGGTCTCCGATCTGGTCCAGGACCACCCGGCCTCCGCGGTCCGTTTCATGCTTCTCGCCGAGCCCTGGGCGCGGGAGTGGGAGTACACGCCCGGCGCCCTCGACCGCGCCGCGGAGGGGCTGGACCGCCTCCTCGCGGCGGCGGGCCGCGGCCGCTCCTCCCCCGCGGCGGAGGCCGCCGTGACGCGGGCGCTGCTCGACGACCTCGACGTGCGGACGGCGCTCGAAGTGGCGGAGCAGGAGGGCGGCCGGACCGCTCGCCTGGTGACGCGGATCCTGGCCCTCGGCTGAGCGGCCGCACGGACGCCGGCGCATGTCCCGCGTCCGGCGCAGGGTGCGGGCGGGCCGCTGACTCAGTGCGGAAGGGTCACGCGGAACAGCGTGTGCTGGGCCTCGACGAGTTCGGCGCGGCCGCCGTGGGCGGCGGCCACCGCCTGGACGATGGCCAGTCCGAGTCCCGTGCCGCCCGCGCTGCGGGACCGGCTCTGGTCGGCGCGGACGAACCGCTGGAAGATCTCCTCGCGCAGGCCGGCCGGAATGCCGGGGCCGTCGTCCTCCACGTCGAGGAGCACGGCGTCCCCCCGGTCCGCGAGCCTCACGGTGACGTGGGTGCCGGGAGGCGTGTGGGCGCGCGCGTTGGCCAGCAGGTTGGCGACCAGCTGGTGGAGGCGCCGGGCGTCCCCGGTGACGGTCACCGGTTCCTCCGGGAGCACCAGTTCCCAGCGGTGCCGCGGGCCGGCGGCGCGGGCGTCGGCGGTGGCGTCCAGCACGATGCGGGTCAGGTCCACCTGGTCCGTCTCCAGCGGGCGGCCGGCGTCCAGGCGGGCGAGGAGGAGCAGGTCGTCGACCAGTTCGGACATCCGGACCGACTCGGCCTCGATCCGTCCCAGCGCGTGCCGCACCTCGGGCGCAACGGGCTCCGTGGTGCGCAGGGCGAGTTCGGCGTGGCCCCGGATCGCGGCGACGGGGGTGCGCAGCTCGTGGCTCGCGTCGGCGGCGAAGCGGCGGAGCCGCTCCTCGCTCGCGTGCCGGCGGGCCAGCGCGTTCTCGACATGGCCGAGCATCCGGTTCAGCGCGGCGCCGACCTGCCCGACCTCGGTGCGGGGATCGGTGTCGGGGACGCGCTCGGGCATCGCCACCTCCCCGCTGGCCAGCGGCAGCTCGGTCACCCGGGACGCGGTCGCGGCGACCCGCCGCAGCGGGCGCAGGGCCAGCCCGACCCACGCCGCCGCCGCGATCCCGGCGGCGGCGAGCACGGCCGCGAAGACGATCGCCTCCACCAGGATGACGCGGCGCAGCGTCTCCTCGGCGGGCCGCAGCGGCAGCCCGGTGACCAGGACGTCCCCGTCGTCGCCGCGGAGCGCCATCATCCGGTACTCCGCCAGCGCCGACAGGTCGAGCGAGCGCGCCCGGCCGTCGGGCGGGAGTGCGGCGAGGGCGCGCCGGTCGGCGGCGTCGAGCGGCACGGGCACGTCGGAGCTGTCGCGCACGACCGCGGCCTCCGTCACCGTCCGGCGGAACAGCCGCGCGCCGAACGTCCCCGGCGCCTGCCCCCGGGTGTCCGGACCGTTGTCGGCGTCATGGCGCCGCTCGTGTTCGAGGCTCGCCGGGAACCGCCCGCCGGACGCGGTCAGCTGCTCGTCCAGCCGCCCCATCAGGAACCGGTCGAGCGCCGTCGCGGTGGCGATGCCCACGGCGAGGCAGCTCAGCGCCAGCAGGACGAGCAGCCCGGCGGTGAGCCGGGCCCGCAGCGTCCGCAGGCCCCTCACGAGGCCCCCGGCTTCAGCACGTACCCGACGCCGCGCACCGTGTGGATCATCGGTGCCCGGCCCGCGTCGATCTTCTTGCGCAGGTAGCTGATGTACAGCTCGACGACGTGGGCCTGCCCGCCGAAGTCGTAGTCCCAGACGCGGTCGAGGATCTGGGCCTTGCTGAGGACCCGGCGCGGGTTGCGCATCAGGAACCGCAGCAGCTCGAACTCGGTGGGCGTCAGCTCCACGACCTCTCCGTCGCGGGTCACCTCCCGGGCGTCCTCGTCCATGGCCAGGGCGCCGACGGTGAGCAGCCGGTCCGTGCCGGCCGTCCGCGCCATGCCCGCCCGGCGCAGCAGCCCCCGGAGCCGCGCCAGCACCTCCTCCAGGCTGAACGGCTTGGTCACGTAGTCGTCGCCGCCCGCGGTGATGCCGGCGATGCGGTCCTCGACGGCGTCCTTGGCGGTCAGGAACAGCACGCACACCTCGGGCGAGTCGGCGCGCAGCCGCCGCAGCACCTGCAGGCCGTCGATGTCGGGGAGCATCACGTCCAGCACGACGGCGTCGGGGCGGAAGTCGCGCGCGGCGGCGAGCGCGCCCGCGCCGTCCCCGGCACTCCGCACCGACCAGCCCTCCGAGGCCAGCACGCGCGACAGCACCTCCGCCAGGTCCGGTTCGTCGTCGACGACGAGGACCCGCACGGGCGTCCCGTCGGCCCGCCGCAGGCCCGCCACCGCGGGTTCGTCCTTTGTCATGGTCGGACCAGCATCCCTCTCCAACCTCTGCCTTCCCTCTGAAAAGGCTCTGAGAGACGCCATTCCCCATCGTGTCAGAGGGAACTCAGAAACTGCGTTGGCAGGGTGGCCGCCATGACGACGACCAGGTACGACATCATGCGGCCGACCCCGCAGGTCAGGCGGCCGTCATGGCGCGTCCCGCACTGGTGGCCGCAGGTACTGATCTACGCCGGCGCGCTCGCGGTGCTGGCGCTGTGGTGGCGGAGCACCGGCTCGATCACCGGTCTGGACGGCTGGCTGACCGAGGCCGGGCGCGTCACCGGGCTGCTGGCGGGATACGGCTGCGCCGTCCTGCTGGCCCTGATGGCCCGCGTGCCGGCGCTCGAACGGGGCGTGGGCACCGACCGGCTCGCCCGCTGGCACGCGATGGGCGGGCGGTACACCGTCTGCCTCGCGCTGGCGCACGCCCTCCTGATCATCTGGGGGTACGCGGTGACGGCCCACACCGACGTCGTCCACGAGACGGCGACGGTGGTCGTCGACTACCCGGAGATGATCAAGGGCACGGCCGGGTTCCTGCTCCTCCTCGGCATCGGGATCACGTCCGCGAGGGCCGCCCGGCGGCGGATGCGCTACGAGACCTGGCACTACCTGCACTTCGCGACCTACCTGGCGATCTTCCTGGCGTTCTCGCACCAGCTCGCCAACGGAGCCCAGTTCGCCGGATCGCCCCTGGCGAAGGCCGCCTGGTACACCCTGTACATCGGCGTCGCCGTCACCCTCGCCTGGTTCCGGTTCCTGATGCCCGCCGTGCGCGGGATCCGGCACGGGCTGCGGGTCACCGCCGTCCACGCCGAGGCGCCCGGGGTCGTCTCCGTCTACATGAGCGGCCGCCACCTGGACGAGCTGCGCGCCGAACCGGGCCAGTTCTTCCGCTGGCGGTTCCTCGCCCCGGGCTTCTGGTGGACGGCCAACCCCTACTCGCTGTCCGAGCCGCCCCGCGGGCACCGGCTCCGCATCACCGTCAAGGAGGCCGGGGACCACAGCCGTGCGCTGGCCCGGCTCCGCCCCGGGACGCGGGTCTGGGCCGAGGGGCCCTACGGCGGGTTCACCGGGGCGCGGCCGCACCACGACCGGGCCCTGCTGATCGCCGGCGGCGTCGGCATCACCCCGCTGCGGACGCTGTTCGAGACCCTGCCCGGTGACGTGACCCTCGTCTACCTCGCCCGCCGGCCCGAGGACCTGGCCCTGCGCGGCGAGCTCGACGACATCGCCCGCGTCCGCGGCGCACGCGCCTACTACTTCGTCGACGAGCCGTCCCACTACTCCCTGTCGCTGGACGGCCGGGCGCTGCGCGACCTCGTCCCCGACATCCGGCACCGGGACGTCTACCTGTGCGGGCCGCCCGGCATGATGGCCGCCGCCCAGGGCGCGCTGAAGCAGGCCGGCGTGCGACGCCGCCACGTCCGATCCGAATCCTTCGAGTTCTGAGAGGTCCGCACCCTATGCGCCGAGCCGTGTTCACCACGAGCGCGACGATCGCGGGAGTCGTGCTGCTGCTGTCGTTGAAGCCGCACCACCACGACACCGCCGTGGCGCCCCCGCCCACCGCGGGCGGCGGCACGAGCAACGGGACGAGCGGAGGCACGAGCGGCGGGGCGAACCCGGTGAGCAAGACCTACCGGGGCGAGAGCGTCGACACCCGCTACGGGCCCGTCCAGGTCGAGATCACGATGTCGGGCGGCCACCTCACCGGAGTCCGCGTCCTGCGCTCGCCGTCGGAGAACGGCCGCGACCGCGAGATCGCCTCCTTCGCCCTCCCCAAGCTCACCAAGAAGGCCCTCGCGGCGGGCAGCGCGCGCATCGACACCGTGTCCGGCGCCACCTACACCAGCGAGGGATACATCACGTCCCTCCAGAGCGCCCTGGACAGCGCCCGTGCCTGAGGGGATCCGCCACGTGGAGCACGCGATGGGGACGGTGTTCTCCTTCGACGTCCGCACGCCGCGCTCGCCGGCCATCGCCGCGGCCCTCGCGCAGGCCGTCGCCTGGCTCCACCACGTCGACCGCGTCTTCTCCCCCTACCGCCCCGACAGCCAGGTCACGCGCCTGGCGGACGGCCGCGCCGGGCTCGGCGAGTGCGATCCCGAGGTCGCCGAGGTCCTGCGCCTCGGCGCGGAGTTCGAACGGGCCACGGGCGGCGCGTTCACCTGCGAACCGGGGGGCCGGCTCGATCCCAGCGGCGTGGTCAAGGGCTGGGCGATCGAGCGGGCGTCGACGATCCTCCACGACGCCGGCGCCCACGACCACTGCGTGAACGGCGGCGGCGACGTGCAGGCGCGCGGCGAGGCCGGGCCCGGCGAACCGTGGCGGATCGGCATCGCCGACCCCGGCGACCGCGGCAGCCTCATCGCCGCCGTGTCCGGGAGCGACATCGCCGTCGCCACGTCCGGCACCGCCGAGCGCGGCCGGCACATCCTCGACCCCCGCACCGGGCTCCCCGCCGCGGGCCTCGTCTCCGTCACGCTGGTCGGGCGCCACCTCACCGACGTCGACGCGCTCGCCACCGCGGCCTTCGCCATGGGCGACGCCGCCCGCGCCTGGCTCGAGGCCCGCCCGGGGATCGAGGCGCTCGGCGTCACGTCCGAGGGCGGCCTGTGGTGGACGCCCGGCTTCGAGGACTTCGCCCTGCTTCCTTCCAGGAGGGGCTGAGGGCCGGACCCGGGGCGAAAGGACCGTCGCCGTCCGAGGCGGGGACCAAGGTCCCTACGGCCGAGCGAGCGCGCGGACGACGCTGTGTTCATGGCAAAGCCCTCCTCCTTCGGGCCTGACGGCCCCCCATCGTCGGGCACCGCAGGCGTGCGCGCGGTCCTGGTCGGGACCGACGGTTCCGCCTCCTCCGAACGCGCCATCGGCTGGGCGGCCGACGAGGCCGCGCGCCTCGGCAAGGAACTGCACGTCCTCCACGTCCTGGAGACCCCGACGAGGACCGCGCCCGGCGACACGGGCGGCGACGCCGAGTCACTCGTCGACGCCTGGAACCCGGTGCTGCGCGCCGGGCGGGACGCGGCCCTGCGGCGGCACCCCCGCCTCAAGGTCGAGACGATGCTCGTCCACGACCGGACCGTGGCGGGCGGCCTGCGGCTCTACGCCGGCGAGGCCGCCGAGGTCGTCGTCGGGCATCGCGGCCGGGGCGGCTTCGCCTCGCTGCTGCTCGGCTCCACCGGTCTTCACCTGGCCGGGCACTACCCGGGCCCGGTGGTCATCGTCCGCGGCCACTCGGACACCCCCATCGGCGAGGTCGTGGTGGGCCTGGACCTGGCGGAGGACCCCGCCCCCGCGCTCGGCCACGCGTTCGCCGCGGCCGCCGCCCGCGGCGCCCGGCTCCGCGTGCTGCACGCCTGGCGGCCCGCCGCCGGCTCGGGGGCGGACGTCCACCTCGCCGCCAACGGCCGCCACGACCGCCTGGCCGCGGCCCTGGCGCCGTGGCGCGGGCGCGCCCCGGACCTCAAGGTCGTCGAGGACGTGGTCACAGGCCACCCGGTCCAGACGCTCGCGCAGGCCTCGGCGGAGGCCGACCTGGTCGTGGTCGGGTCCCGGGGCCGCTCGTTCCCGCTCGGATCGGTCGGCCACGGCGTCGTCCACCAAGCCCACTGCCCCGTCGCCGTCGTCCGCCCCCGCGACTGACACGCCGCCCGCCCCGGCTGAAGGGTCACAGCGTCCGAAGGGTCATACCGCGCGGCCCAGGGCGCCGGGGGCGGCCTCGGCGAGCCGGGTCTGGGTCGCCTCCAGGCGGCCGACGACCTGCTCGGCGAAGCGGCGCGTCAGCTCGTAGCCGAGGGACGGGTCGACGGCGCTCAGCGTCCGGACCAGCCGGCCGTCGAACTCGATCGCCTGGACCGGCGTGCTCGCGACCGCGCCGAACCGCCACCGGTGCGGGCGGAACAGCCATGACCAGCCCACCACCGACCCGGGCCCGAAGGTGTCGACCACGAGGGTCCCGCCGTCGGGAAGGTTCATGTCGACGGCCACGCTCCCGTCGAGCAGGAGCCAGAACCGCTCGGCCGCGGCGGACTCCGCGAACATGCGGCGTCCCGCGGGGATGTCGGTGTGCCGGGCCGCCTTCGCCAGCCTGGTCAGGTCCGGGCTCCGCATACCGTCGAAGAACGGCTCGCGTGCCAGATCGGCCGCGGTCACCATGCTCACTTGGCTCGCCTACCTTCGGTGTTCTGCGCCGTCCGGCGTCATCCGGCCCGCTGCGGGACGATCGTGATCGTGCAGGGCGCGTGCTTGAGCAGCGCGTCGCTCGTCGCGCCGAGCGTCAGGGCCTTGACGGCGCCGGCGCCGCGCGAGCCCACCACCGTCAGCGTCGCGCTCTCCGCCGCCTCCAGCAGGGCCTCGCGGGGCGACCTGAGCACCAGCGACGTCGCGGCCTGCACCAGGGGGTACTTCACCAGCCAGGGCGCGACCGCCCGTTCCAGGACCGTTCCGCACACGTGGCGGAGCTTGTCCTCATCGCCGAACAGCGACAGGTCGTCGTCGGGCGCGGCACCCGGATCCCAGCACCCGTACACCGCCCGCAGCCGCCAGCCGCGGAGCGCCGCCTCCTCGAACCCGAAGGCCAGCGCCGCGTCGGCGCCCCGGGACCCGTCCACGCCCACGACCACGAGACCGTCGGGAGAGGAGGCCGAGCGCACGACCGCGACCGGATGGTCGGCCTGGGCAGCCACCCGCAGCGCGGTGGACCCGACGGACCTCTCCTCCGGCGGGTGCGAGCCGACGACGAGGAGATCCGCGTCCGGCTCCTGGTTCAGCAGCGCCAGCGAGGGGCCTCCGGTGTCCAGCCGCTTGCGCACCTTCAGGCCGGGGGCCAGCTCATGCGCCAGCGCCACGCCGTGGTCGAGCATGTGCTCCCCCATCCGGCGGACGATGGCGACGCCCTCGCGGTCGCTGAAGTGGATCGGATACGGCCACTGCCAGGCGTGGCACACCGTCAGCGGCAGCCGCCGGAGCCGGGCCTCCTCCACCGCCCAGCGCAGGGCGCGGTCGCTCTCACTCGTTCCGTCGTATCCGACGACGACGTGGCTCATGACGCCCTCCTCCTCGGTCCGCCTCCATTCCACCGCCCGCGGGGATCCGCTCCCCAGGGCCGAACGGCCCTCGGCGGCGGGACCTCCGGCGCCGCTCAGGCCGCCGTGAGCTCGCTCTCCAGGCGCACGCCGACGCGGGGGGCGTCGAGGATCGAGTTGTGGACCGTGCAGGCCATGACGGCCGCCATCAGTCCTCCCACGTCCCGGTCGGGCAGCCGGACGGGAGGGCGCAGGCGCAGCTCGACGCGCGACACCCGGGCGGGGCCCTCCGGGCTCATCGCGTAGTCGACGGCGACCTCCAGCCCGTTCGCGGGCAGGCAGCGCGCCTTGAGGTAGCGGCGGGCGTGGTGCGCGGTGCACGCGGCGAGGGACGCCACGAACAGCTCGACCGGCGTCGGCCCGGCGTCCATGCCTCCCCCCATGTACGGCTGGTCCACGTGGATCACGTGGTCGCGGACGATCACCGCGAAGGCGTCGTCCTCACGGTGGACGACCAGCATCTCGCTCATCGGTGCCACCTCCTCTGCTGACGGTTCCTCGCTTGGACCCAAGCCTCGTTTTCGGGAGTCTTCGCAGGTAGAGCCGAACGTCCTGCCGGAGGTCCCGGTGGGGGCGTGAGGTGCCTCACGCGCGAACGGATACCCCAGGGGGTATGGTGGGCGCCGGAGGTGGACGATGGAAGAGCATCTGGAGATGGACGCGACCGCCCTGGCGGACGCGCTGACCCGGCTCCGGCGGGCGCACGGCCAGCTGGGCGGGGTGATCTCGATGATCGAGAACGCCGACGACTGCGAGCGGGTGCTGACCCAGCTTGCGGCGGTCTCCAAGGCGATCGACCGGGCCGGGTTCAAGATCATTTCGACCGGGCTGCGGCACTGCCAGGCGGCGGCCGACCGCGGCGAGAAGCCGCCGATCAGCACGGAGCGCCTGGAGAAGCTCTTCCTCGCCCTTTCCTGAGGACGGCGAAAGGGCCGCCCCTCATCGTTCGACGAGGGGATACGACCATGGCCGCGATCTGACCGAAGCATACCCCCCGGGGTATAAGGAGTGAACGCAGATGGTACATGTCCAGGTAGTCGAGACCTCGTCCCTGGGCGACCGCAGCTACCTCGCCCACGACGGGCGGGTGGCGCTGGTCGTCGACCCGCAGCGCGACATCGACCGCTTCCTGGCCCTCGCCGGGCGGCTGGACGTCCGCATCACGCATGTGGCCGAGACCCACCTGCACAACGACTACGTCTCCGGTGGGCTGGCCCTGGCCAGGGCGACCGGGGCGGCGTACCTGCTCTCGGCCGACGAGGACGTCGAATTCGAGCGGACCGCCCTCTCCGACGGCGACGAGATCGCCGTCTCCGACGCGCTGCGCATCCGCGCCGTCGCCACCCCGGGGCACACCTTCCACCACCTGTCCTACATCCTGTCGGGCTCCGGCGGGCCCGAAGGGGTCTTCACGGGCGGCTCGCTGCTGTTCGGCACCACCGGCCGCACCGACCTCCTCGGCTCCGAGCACGCCCACCTGCTGGCCGAGCGGCAGCACGCGTCGGCGCGGCGGCTGGCCGACCTGCTGCCCGACGGCGCGCACGTCTGGCCCACGCACGGGTTCGGCAGCTTCTGCTCGGCGAGCCAGTCCGACGCCGCGTCCTCGACCATCGGCCAGGAGCGGCGGGCCAACCCGGCGCTGCGGCTGGAGGCCGACGACTTCGTCACCCAGACCCTGGAGGGGCTCGACGCCTACCCCGCCTACTACGCGCACATGGGCGTCCGCAACAGCGCCGGCGCCGACCTGCTCGACCTCACTCCCGCCCGGACCGCCGACCCCGCCGAGCTGCGCGACCGCATCGCCGCCGGGGAATGGGTCGTCGACCTGCGCTCCCGCAAGGCCTTCGCGCAGCGGCACCTGGCCGGCACCCTCAGCTTCGGCCTGGACGGCGCGATGTCGACGTGGCTCGGCTGGCTGGCGCCGTGGGGCGCGCCCCTCACCCTGCTCGGCGACAGCCCCGAGCAGATCGCCGCCGCCCAGCGGGAGCTGGCGCGCATCGGCGTCGACCGCCCGGCCGCGGCGGCCTCCGGGGAGCCCGAGCAGTGGGCCGGCGGCGACGCCGGCCGGCTGCGCGAGACGCCCGTCGCCACGTTCGGCGACCTGGCCGCCGCCCGCGCCGGCCGCGTCCCCCGGCACCTCCCCGCACCGGACGCCGTGCTGGACGTGCGCATGACCAACGAGTGGAGGGACGGGCACGTCGAGGGCGCCGTCCACATCCCCCTGCCCGAGCTGACCGGGCGGCTCGAAGAACTGCCCGACGGGACGATCTGGGTGCACTGCGGCTCCGGCTACCGGGCCGCCGCGGCCACCAGCCTGCTCCAGCGGGCCGGAATCCCGACCGTGCACATCGACGACGCCTACTCCGAGGCCGCGCCCGCGGGCCTCACCATCACCGACCGCTGACCCGGACCGACCACACCGCACGACGATCCGACACCACGACACAGGAGAAGACTCCGTGACCACCCCGCCCACCGCGTCCACCGTGGACGTCCCCGCCCTGCGCGAACTCCTGGACTCCGTCGACCGGCCGCGGCTCATCGACGTCCGGACGCCGGGCGAGTTCGAGACCGGGCACATCCCCGGCTCCTACAACGTCCCGCTGGACCTGCTGCGCGAGCACCGCGCCGAACTGCGCGCCCACCTCGACGAGCAGGTGGTGCTCGTCTGCCGCTCCGGGCAGCGCGCCGGCCAGGCCTCGCGGGCGCTGGCGACCGCGGGCCTGCCGAACCTGCGCGTCCTGCACGGCGGCATCGGCGCCTGGCAGGCCGCGGGCGAACCGGTCGCCGCGGGACGCCCCCGCTGGGACCTGGAGCGCCAGGTCCGCCTGGTCGCGGGCTCGATCGTGCTCGGCTCGGTGCTGGCCAGCACGACCGTCCCGCGCGCCAAGTGGCTCGCGGCGGCCATCGGCGGCGGCCTCACCTTCGCCGCCCTGTCCAACACGTGCGCCATGGGGATGGCCCTGTCCAAGCTCCCCTACAACCGCGGGCCGAAGTGCGACATGGCCGCCGTCCTGGGCGCGCTGGCCGCGGAGCGCCCCTGACCCGCCGGCCGCGTCCGCCAAGGAGGTGACGACATGCTGACCGCGCTCGTCCTCGGCGCCCTGATCGGCGTCCTGCTCGGGCTGCTCGGCGGCGGCGGCTCCATCCTCGCCGTTCCCGCCCTCGTCTACGGGGCGGGCCTGCCGCTGGCCTCGGCGGTTCCGGCGTCCCTGCTGGTCGTGGGCATCTCCTCGGCCACGGCCGCGCTGCCCCGCGTCCACGCCGGGCAGGTGCGCTGGCGGATCGCGGGCGTCTTCGGCGCCGCCGGGGCGGTGGCCGCCTTCGGCGGCGCCGCCCTGAACCGCCTGCTGCCCGACCAGGCCGTCCTGCTCGGCTTCGCGGCGCTCATGGTGACGGCGGGCTGGCGGATGCTGGCCGGAGGCGACCGGCTGGGCGGGGCGTGCGCCCTGCCCGGCGGCGGCGTCGACTGGCGCTCCTGCCTGCCCAAGTCGATCGGCGCGGGCGCGGCCGTCGGCGTGCTGACCGGGCTCTTCGGCGTCGGCGGCGGCTTCCTCATCATCCCGGCCCTGGTCGTCGGGCTGGGCCTGCCGATGGCCGCGGCGGTCGGCACCTCCCTGGTCATCGTGGTGGTCAACTCGATCGCCGGCTTCGCCGCGCACGCCGGGGACGCGACGCTGGACTACGGCGTCATCGCGGCCTTCACCCTGGCGGCCGTCGCCGGGTCGCTCACCGCCGCCCGCCTCGCCCGGCGCCTGGACGCCGACCGGCTGCGGCGCTGGTTCGCCTACCTGGTCTTCGCCGTCGCGGCCTTCGTGGCCGCGCAGGCCCTCCTCCATCCGGGAGCCACCGGATGATCTGGCGGCGCCGACCCGCGCCGGATGCCCAGATCAGGCCAAAAGTCCTGATTCGGGGGGACGCTCGGCACTGACCCGCGGATCCCGCCGGGCGGGAGGGTGGAGGTGACTGAGGGAGGTCGCTGATGTGGGTCGTGCCCGAACAACGGTCCGTCGTCGTCGGGGTGGACGGTTCCCCCAACTCCATGGCCGCGCTGCGCCGCGCCGCCCGCGAGGCCTCCGAACGCCACGCGCGCCTGGACGTGGTCCGCGTCATGGAGCCCGGCGACGGCCCCGCGCGGCGCCCGTTCAACGCGATCAGGGAGTGGCTGCGGCTGCGCCGCCTGGTCGCCCGGCTCATCCCCCGCTCCCGGCACCTGACCACCCGGCTGCGCGTCCTGCACGGCGAGCCGGGCCCGGTGCTGGCCGGGGCGGCGGAGCGCGCCGAACTTCTGGTGGTCGGCGCCCGGACGCACTCCGAGCACGGCAATCCGCTCGGCGGCGACACCGTCCCGATCGTGCGGGAGCGGGCGCGCTGCGAGGTCGTGATCTGCGCGGACCAGAGGGCCACCGCCGGCGACGGCCTCTGAGGCCCGCGGCGAGCCCGGGAGGAGAGCCATGAAGCGCCGCACGGTCGGGGACGTCATGACCAGGAGCGTCGTGACGGTCTCCGAGGACACCCCCTTCACCGAGATCGCCGACGCGATGGCCGAGCACCGCGTCAGCGCGGTGCCCGTCATGGACGACGACGGCCGGCTCACCGGCATCGTCACGGAGGCCGACCTCCTGCGCAGGGAGGAGTACGGCGGCGGCGCGGGACCGCGCCGGCCCCGGCTGCTGCGCCGCGCCCAGGACGAGGCGCGGGCCAGGGCCACCGCCGCGGACGCCCGCGGGCTGATGAGCGCGCCGGTCGTCACCGTCGCGCCGGGCACGCCCGTCGCCGAGGCGGCCCGCGTGCTGAACGCCCACGGCTTCAAGGCCGCGCCGGTCGTCAGGGACGGCCGGCTGGCCGGGATCGTGGCCCGCCGCGACCTGCTCTCGGTGTTCCACCGCTCCGACGACGACATCCGGGACGAGATCATCGACGACGTCCTGGTCTCCCGGCTCTGGCTGGACCCCGCCGAGGTGCACGTCCGCGTCCAGGAGGGGGTCGTCCACCTCACCGGGCGCGTGGAGCGGAAGAGCCTGATCCCGATCGTCGTGCGCATGGCCGCCGCCACGGAAGGCGTCGTCGACGTCGTCCCGACCCTCGGCTACGACTACGACGACACCGGCCCCGCCCTCCACCCGAGGGCATGAGGCCCATGGAGGACGCCGCCGTCGCCGAGACCCACATCGGCGTGGTGTTCTTCGCCGGGGACCGCGCCTACAAGCTGAAGAAGCCCGTGGACCTGGGGTTCCTGGACTTCAGCACCCGTGAGCTGCGCGAGCGCGCCTGCCACGAGGAGGTCCGGCTGAACCGGCGGTTCGCCCCCGACGTCTATCTCGGCGTCGCCGACGTGCGCGGGCCCGGCGGCGACGTCTGCGACCACCTGGTCGTGATGCGGCGGATGCCCGCCGACCGGCGCCTGTCCACCCTGGTCCGGGCCGGCGCGCCGGTGCGGGACGCGCTGCGCGACACCGCCCGGATCCTGGCCGCCTGGCACGCCAGGGCGCCGCGCGGTCCCCGCATCGCGGCCGAGGAGACCCGCGACGCCGTCCGAGGGCGCTGGCACGACAGTTTCGAGCAGGTCCGGCCGTTCCACGGCGCCGTCCTGGACGCCGCGGCCGCCGCCGAGACCGAGGACCTCGCGGAGGAGTTCCTCGCCGGCCGCGAACCCCTGTTCGACGCCCGCATCGCCGACGGCCGCGTGGTCGACGGGCACGGCGACCTGCTGGCCGGCGACGTCTTCTGCCTCGACGACGGCCCGCGGATCCTCGACTGCCTGGAGCCGCCCGCCCTCGCCGCGTTCTACGCCGCGGTGACCGGAGGCGAGATCACCTA
>NZ_JBEZJP010000101.1:0-22259 GCF_040653175.1 Actinomadura sp. NPDC048032 | reverse complement strand
ACTGGTCGGTCCGCCGGGTGCTCCTGCACATTACGAACGAGACGGCCCAGCACGCGGGCCACGCCGACATCATCCGGGAGTCGCTGGACGGCGCCAAGAGCATGGGCTGAGCCCGGTCAGCGGGCGGCCGGCTCCTCTTCGCGCGGCTTCTTCTCACGGCGCCCGCGCAGGGAGCCGGCCTTGGCCCGCTCCTCCGGGTGGTGGTGGACGCGGACCAGGCTGGCGCCGGTGGTGAACAGCAGGATCACCAGGATCACGCCCAGGGAGAGCGTCGTCGGGATCTCGGGGACGGACGTGGAGACGTCCTGGTGCAGGAACTCCAGGATCAGCTTGCAGCCGATGAACGCGAGGATCACCGACAGGCCGATCGACAGGTAGACGAGGCGTTCGAGCAGGCCTTCGATCAGGAAGTAGAGGGCGCGCAGCCCCAGCAGGGCGAACGCGTTGGCGGTGAAGACGATGAACGGGTCGTCGGTGACGCCGAACACGGCCGGGATGGAGTCCAGCGCGAACAGCAGGTCCGTGCTCCCGATGGCGACGAAGACGAGCAGCAGCGGCGTCATCACGCGCTGCCCGTCCTCGTGGGCGAGCATCCGCCCGCCGTGGAAGTCCTGGCTCACCGGCAGGATCCTGCGCGCGCGGCGGACGAGGAAGGTGTCCTCCACGTCGGGTTCCTCGTCGCGGTGCCGGATGAGCTGGACCGCCGTCCAGATCAGGACCAGCCCGAAGATCAGGAACGTGAAGGAGAACAGGTTGATCGCGGCGGCGCCGACCGCGATCAGGATCGCCCGCAGGACCAGCGCCGCGGCGATGCCGAACAGCAGCGTCTTCTGCTGGTACTCGGCGGGCACCGAGAACTTGGCCATGATGATCACGAAGACGAAGAGGTTGTCGACCGACAGGCTCTTCTCCACGATCCAGCCGGAGAAGTACTCGGTGCCCGCCGCCGACCCGGCGAGCGCCCACACCGCGCCGCCGAACAGGACCGCGACGGCGATGTAGAAGACCGACCAGAACGTCGCCTCCCGGATGTGCACCACGTGCGGCCGCCGGACGGCGACGAGCAGGTCGAACACGAAGAGCGCGATGATCAGTGCGATCGTCGCGCCCCAGGTCCAGGCGGGGATGTCGGCCATCCGGCGGCTCCAGTTTCGGGGGCGGGTCGGCAGTCCTATATCCGTTATCGGGCCGTTCTACCGTCGCGGCCTCCCGCCCCGGCCGTGAGATCCGGCTCCGGCGCGGGGCGAAAGCACTCAGGCGGGTCTGAGTATCCGCGCCGATGCCGCCGGGGCGGCCGGGGGGCGATGCTCCGGTCATGGACTCCTCTCGCTGGCGCCCGCCCGCTCTCGCGGCCAAGGCCGCCCTGGCCGCGCTGCTGGCGCTCGCCGTCGCCTTCCCCGAGTGGGACCGGTTCGCGGACAAGGCGATGGGCGTGCGGGTGGCCGCCTACCCCGCCGCCGTCATGATCGTCACCCTGGTCTGGGCGCTGCGCGGGCGGGGGCGGCCCTTCCCCTGGGACGTCGACCTCCTCGTCACCGCCCCGTTCGTGGTGGACGTCGCCGGGAACGCCGCCGACCTCTACGACACGGTCGGCTGGTTCGACGACGCCTGCCACTTCGGGAACTGGGCCCTGCTGAGCGCCGCCGCCGGTGTCGCGCTGCGCCGCTGGGCGCGCCTCGACGCCTGGACGCTGGCCCTGACGTGCACCGGCCTGGGCGCCGTCGCGGCCATCCTGTGGGAGTTCTTCGAGTACGGCGTCTTCATCCTCGACACCCCCGAGACCGTCACGATCTACCGCGACACCATCGGCGACCTCATGCTCGGCCTCACCGGCTCCACCGTTGCGGGGCTGGCGCTCGGCCTCTGGAGCGCACGGCGGCCTCGCCTCCGGGCGGCCGGCCCGGAGAGCGCGAGCCCCGGCGCCCGTCCCGTGCCGGCGGACGTCCGCCTCGTGTCAGTACACGAGGGCCTGGACGTCGGGAAGGGTGATCTCCTCGACGAAGGTCGGGGCGCCGGCGATGCGGACGCCGGGCAGGACGTCGTCCGGGCCGATGCCGCGGCGGGCGGCGCACTGGGTGCAGAGCGTGACGCGGCCCGCGGCGAGGACGACGCCGAGAAGGTCGTCCAGGGAAGTGGCGTGGGGCAGTGAGAACTCGGCGGCCCGCCCCGGCAGCGCGAACCACGCCGACTCCCCGGTCAGCCACAGGGAGACCGGGACCCCGCTCGCCGCGGCGGCCGCCGCGACCGTGAACGCCTGGTTGCAGCGCTCGGGGGCGTCCGCGCCAGCCGTCACCTTGATGACCAGTGGTCTTGCCATGAGGGGCACTCTAGCCCGGTGTTCCGCGTAGCATCCTGCGTTGTGGCCGGGTTGGTGAACGCGGGGATCCTCGTCGTCGTGCTGGGGCTGATGGCGGTCGCCGCCGTCCTCCTCGTGATCAAGCTGGGCCGGCTCAGGTAGCCCGGGCGCGTCAGCCGAAGAAGAGGTGGTCGACGGCGACCACGGCGGCGCAGGCGAGGAAGAGGGCCGCGCCTCCGCCGTACCCGATGCCCGTGAACATCACGGCGCGGCGCCGGTACTCGCGGCGCGTCCGCGTGCTGATGGCGTACTGGCCGGTCTCCCGGTCCTTGCCCACGGAGCCGCCGGTCGCGGTGCCGAGGACGTAGAGCGGCTGGTCGGCCGGCAGGATCCACTCCTGGTACCGGTACTCCGCGACCTCCCCGTCCACGCCGGGGATCTCCCCGTTGGCGGGGCGGCGCTCGTCCATCGTCTGGACGGCGCCGTCGACGGCCGCGGTGGCGGGAGCGATGAGAACGTGCCCCGACCCGTCCCGCAGAGGGAAGGGCGTCTTCGACTTCTCGTCGATGAAGACCCGCTTGCCGGTCTTCGCGTGGGCCGTCGCCTTCGTCCTGTACCAGGCGCAGGGACGGCCGGAGAACGGGGCGGGCTGGACGGCGAGGGCCGTCCCGCTGACCTGGCACGGGACGCCGTCGTGGAGCGCGGCGACGCCGGCGCAGTCCGTCTGGACGGCGCGGTGCAGGTTGCGGAGCCGGAGCCGCCAGACCCAGCCCGCGGCCAGCAGGCCCGCGGCGATGACCAGCGGAACCAGCATGCTCGCGGTGAGGAGCGACACGCTCCCATGATCGGGGCGCCGCCCGGCTTCGGACAGGGACGCCGGTCCCGGGCCGGAGGGGACGGAGCGCGGGGACGCGGACGGCCGCGGCGGGCCGCGGACGCCGCTACGCTCGGTGCCCATGGACGTTGAGCTGCACCCGGACCTTGAGCCGCTGAAGTTCCTCCTCGGCACCTGGGAAGGCGCCGGCGTGGGCGGCTATCCCACGATCGAGTCGTTCAACTTCGGCCAGGAGATCTCGTTCACGCACGTCGGGAAGCCCTTCCTGATCTACGCGAGCCGGACCTGGAAGATCGAGGAGGACGGCGCGCTCGGGCGTCCGCTGGGCATGGAGACCGGGTACTGGCGCCCGCGCCCCGACCACCAGGTCGAGGTGACGCTGGCCCACCCGACGGGCATCGTCGAGATCTACGTGGGGAACGTGGCGTTCAACCGGGTGGAGCTGCACACGGACGTCGTCGCGCGGACGGAGTCGGCCAAGGAGGTCACCGGCGGCCACCGCCTCTACGGGCTGATCGGCGAGGACCTCGGCTGGGCGTACGACATGGCGGCGATGGGCCACCAGCTCCAGTCGCACCTGTCGGCCCAGCTGAAGAAGGTCTCCTGAGCGCCGGAAGGGGCGGGCTCCGGGGGTGAGCGCCCCGGAGGCGGTCGGCCCCCGGAAATGAACGATCCCCGGACCTTCCCGCCGGGTGGCGGGCGATGGACAGGACGGGTCCATCGGTCCGGGGACCGGGTAACTGCCTGGTATTCGCCGGTCACCGTCGCGACCGACTACCTCTGCCCGTGGGCGGAGGATCCGAGGCGGAACGGCGACTAGCGGACAGCCACCTCGCGAGTCCTACAAGCAACCATTGGTTAGGACCACCTCCTTTCGCGCGTATCCCGAACGTATGCGACGCCCCCGCGGAGAGGCAAGCGGGTTTTCCGAGGGCTGAAACCGGACGTCCGGACCGGAGCCGGGCAGGTCGCGAAGCGATGCTGCGTTCGCCCAGGCCCGGTCACGTAGCAAGCCGCAAGGCGAGCGAAGTGGGCCGGGACTTCGGAAGCACAGCCTAGACTCGGTGCATGGTCGAGTCGTGGCAGGAGGAGCTGCGGGCGAAGGGGTACCGGGTGACCCCGCAGCGGCAGCTGGTGCTCGAAGCGGTCACCGACCTGGAGCACGCGACCCCCGAGGAGATCTGCACCGAGGTGCAGCGCACCGCGCGCGGTGTGAACATCTCCACCGTGTACCGGACGCTCGAACTCCTGGAGGAGCTCGGGCTCGTCAAGCACGCCCATCTCGGGCACGGCCCGCCGAACTACCACCTCGCCGCCGAGGCCGAGCACATCCACCTCGTCTGCCGGGGCTGCCACACCGTGGAGGACGTCGACCCGCGCGCGGCGGCCGGCCTGGCCGAGGTCCTGGCGCGCGACTTCGGCTTCGAGACCGACGTCCACCACCTGACCGTGTACGGGCGCTGCAAGGACTGCCGCGAGGGGTAGCCGGGACGGGGGCGGCCGGGGCGGCATGATCCGCCGGTCCGCGGCATAGTCTGGACGGCATGGAGAGCCCTCTGCTGCAGTCGCCCGGAGCCGTCGCCGCCGACGCGCCCGACCAGGAGGTCGCCGCGCACTACGGGGACCCCGCGCGGGAGCAACGCGCCCTGGAGGAGGGGACGGCGTTCGTCGACCGGAGCAACCGGGGCGTCGTCCGCGTCTCGGGGCCGGACCGGCTGAGCTGGCTGCACAGCCTGCTGAGCCAGCACCTGGACGGGCTGAAGCCGTCCGAGCCGACCGAGGCGCTGCTGCTCAGCCCGAACGGGCACATCGAGCACCACCTGTTCCTCGTCGACGACGGCGAGGCCGTGTGGGCCCACGTCGAGCCGGGGACGGCCCCGGCGCTGGTGGAGTTCCTCGACCGGATGCGGTTCATGCTGCGCGTCGAGGTCGCGGACGTGTCGGACGAGTTCATGGTGGTCACGGGGCCGGGCGGCCCCGGCGACGGCCGTCCCGCCTGGCCGGACGTCGCGGGGACGACGACGCGGATCGTCCCGCGGGGCGAGTTCCCGGCCGACCTCAGGCCGGCGGGGATGTGGGCGTACGAGGCGCTGCGCATCGCCGAGCACCGGCCCCGGTTCGGCCTCGACACCGACCACCGGACGATCCCGCACGAGGCCGGGTACGTGGAGACGGCCGTCCACCTGAACAAGGGCTGCTACCGGGGGCAGGAGACCGTCGCGCGCGTCCACAACCTCGGGCGCCCTCCGCGCCGCCTGGTGTTCCTGCACCTGGACGGCAGCGTCGACCGGTTGCCCGCGCACGGCGACCCGGTGGAGGTCCCCGGGGGCCGGACGGTCGGGTTCGTCGGGTCGGCGGCCCGGCACCACGAGCTGGGTCCGGTCGCGCTGGCGCTGGTCAAGCGGAACGTCCCGGTGGACGCCGAGCTGCTCGCGGGCGGCGTCGCGGCGGCGCAGGAGGTCGTCGTGTCGCCGGAGACGGGCGCGAACGCGCAGATCGCTCTGCGCCGCCGGCCCGCGAAACACGGGTAGCAGCCCGCCCCTGGGGCGAATATCGTCTGATAAGACGATTTCTGACCGCTCGGCGCCCGGGGAAGGTGGATTCCTACCGATGGTCCCGAACCTGGGGAAAGGGGAGCCGCCCGCGGCGCGGAGGGGAGGGACCCGGCGCCGCCCGCGCCGGGAGTCCGCTCTGACGTGGTGGACCCTGTTCGCGGCGATCGCCGGGATCGCGTGGTGGCAGCGGTCGTGGCGCCTCGCGCTGCTCGGCCTGCTGGCCTGGTGCCTGTACGAGTTCGTCCTCGTCCCCACCCTGTGCCGGGTCCTGACGCCGAAGGGCGCGGCCTGCACCGAGCGCACCCGGGGGCGGCTCTTCGCCTGCGGCCCGGCCCACCAGCGGCTCCGCAACGACGCGCTGTGGCGGCTCGCCGGGCTCCGCAACCCGTTCGAGCACGGCCCCGTCGGGGACGAGAGCGACACCGGGACCGTGGTGGTGTCCTCGGACGTGCGCGGCCGCCTCGTCCCGCAGGACCGCGCCCTCATCCTCCTCGCCGCAGGCGGGACCGTCGCGGCGCTCGTCGGCATGGTCTACGGGTTCCGCTGACCCGCGCGCCCGGCCGGCGGCGCCGTCAGACGTCCAGGATCAGCGTGATCGGCCCGTCGTTGACGAGCGCGACCTTCATGTCCGCGCCGAACTCCCCGGTCTCGACCTTCGCGCCCAGCTCGCGCAGCTCCCGGACCACCGCGTCCACCAGGGGCTCGGCGACGGGGCCGGGCGCGGCGGCCGTCCAGGACGGGCGGCGGCCCTTCCGCGCGTCCCCGTAGAGAGTGAATTGGCTCACGACGAGCAGCGGCGCGTTCACGTCGGAACACGACTTCTCGCCCTCCAGGATCCGAAGCCCCCACAGCTTGGACGCCAGTCTGCGGGCCTTTTCCGGGCCGTCGTCGTGCGTCACGCCGACCAGGACCAGCAGTCCCGGCCCCTCGATCGCGCCGACGACGCGCCCGTCCACGGACACGCTGGCCTGGCTCACCCTCTGGACTACAGCACGCATGACCATGCATTCTGCCGCCATGGGAGCAACGACGCTCATCACGGTGGCGCCCACGGGCGCGGAGTCCGCCAAGGCGGATGTCCCGGCCCTGCCCGTCACCCTGGATGAACTGGTCCGGACGGCCAAGGAGTGCGAGGCGGCCGGCGCGGCCGTGATCCACGTGCACATCCGCGACGACGACGCGCGGCCCACGCTCGACCCGTCCCGGCTGCGGGACACGGTGACGGCGCTGCGGGAGAGCACGGGCCTGATCGTCCAGTTGTCCACGGGCGGCGCGGTCACCGATCCGTACGAGGACCGGCTGCGCGTCCTCGACGCCGGACCCGACATGTGCTCGCTCACCTGCGGGACGGTCAACTTCGGCGACGACGTTTTCATGAACCCCTGGTCGTTCATGGTGGAGCTGTACAAGCGCACCCAGGAGCTGGAGGTCGTCCCCGAGTTCGAGCTGTTCGACCTCGGCCACATCACGGCGCTGCACCGCCTCCTGGACAAGCACGGGCTCCCTTACGGCGGGCACGTCCACTGCGACCTGGTGATGGGCGTCCCGGGCGGCATGCCGGGAGACGCCCGCACCCTGGTGGCCGCCGTCGAGGCCCTCCCGGAGGGCGCCACGTGGTCGGCCACCGGCATCGGCCGGACGTCCCTCCCGGTCATGTTCGCGGCCCTGTCGGCGGGCGGCCACCTGCGGGTCGGCATGGAGGACACGGTCACCTTCGCCAAGGGCCGCCCGGTCACGGCGAACGCCGAGCTGGTGGAGCGCGCGGCCCAGGCGGCCCGCCTGGCCCAGCGCCCTCCGATGGCGCCCGCCGAAGCCCGCGCGCTCCTCGCCACCAAGCCCCGCTGAACCCCGGCGGCGGGTCAAGCCGGGATGGGGCAACCTGGCCGTTTTCGTGGTGCCGGGTGCCGCTTTCATGGGGTCCGCCGGGTACGTGACCTTCGAGGTCACCGTTCCGGGGTGGGAGAGCGCCGGAGGCGGGCGCCGGTGTCGTGGTGATGGAGGAGTGCGGTGGACGTCAATCCTGTGCTGGTCGAGGTGGAGCGCTCCGGGTTCGTGGAGTCCCGGCATCGGGGGGCGGCGATCGGGCTGGCCGCCGACGGGGGCGTCGCGTTCCGGGCGGGGGAGACCGGAGCGCCGATCTTCCCCCGGTCGGCGAACAAGCCGATGCAGGCGGTCGCGATGCTGCGCGCCGGCCTCGAACTCGGCGGCGAGCTGCTCGCGCTCGCGGCCGGCAGCCACTCCGGCGAGGACTTCCACGTCGAGGGCGTGGAGAAGGTCCTCGCGGGCGCCGGGCTGGGAGCCGGCGACCTGCGCTGCCCCGAGAGCTGGCCGCTCGACCCCGCGACGCAGCAGGAGGTCGCCCGGACGGGCGGGGGCGCCTCCCGGCTGCGCATGAACTGCTCCGGGAAGCACGCCGCGATGCTCGCCACCTGCGTCACGACGGGCTGGCCCGCCGACTCCTACCTCGACCCCGACCATCCGTTGCAGCAGGCCGTCCGGGAGGTCGTCGAAGAGCTGGCCGGCGAGCCCGCCACGGCGGTCGGCGTGGACGGGTGCGGGGCGCCGCTGTTCGCCGTGTCCATCGCGGGCGTCGCGCGGGCGTTCCGGGCGCTCGTCCTCGCCGAGCCGGGCACGCACGAGCGGCGCGTCGCCGACGCCATGCGGACGCACCCGCAGTGGACGTCCGGGACCCGGCGCGAGGAGCGGCAGCTGATGGACGCCGTCCCCGGGCTGCTCGTCAAGTGCGGCGCGGAGGGCGTGGACGCCTTCGCGTTCGCCGACGGGCGCGCCGGCGTCGTCAAGATCGACGACGGGGCGATGCGGGCGCGGACGCCCGTGACCGTCGCGCTGCTGCGCGCCCTCGGCGTCCACGACGGCGCCGACCGGGTCGCCCTGGACGAGCTGGCGACCGTCGAGGTGCGCGGCGGGGACCGGGTCGTCGGCGCCATCCGCCCGGCGCCGGGCGTCTTCGACCGGGCGGTCTAGCGTTGTGTTCCCCAGTCCCGGCCCCCTTCGGGGCAGGCTCTGGCGCTCCTCCGGCGGCAGCCGGGCCACCATCGTCTCGACCAGGGCGCCGGTGTCGTAGGACGGCGGTGATGGCGGGGGCGGTGAAGCCGTCCAGGAGCAGCCGCCCGGGCATGCCGGCCCGCGTCGGTTCAGGGGGAGACGACGGCGGTGAGGTCGGCGAGCACTTCGGAGGCGGTCACCGCGTCCAGTTCGGCGAAGGTGTGAGGTGCGCCTTCGGACGCGCCGCGGGAGAAGTAATCGGGGGCGGGGTCGGCGCCGACCCAGACCGCTTCGAGGGTCTGATCGCCGGACGCGCTGACGGAGCCCGCGTACAGTCCCGTGGCCAGTGTGACGACGACGTAGCGGTCGGCGCCGGCCGGGCGGACGAGGCACGAGATCCCGCCGTCGGAGTCCACGGGGCCGCGATACCAGCCGCGCCGCTCCAGCCGGAGCACGTTGCCGAACGGCACCGTCACCCCCTCGAACCGGGCCAGCCGGGCCGCCGCCCTCTCCTCACCGGTGAGCGCGTGCACCTCCCGTCCGAGCTGCGGGAACGGCTGCATGATCTCGTAGTCGGCGAACAGCTGGGCCCAGGCCGGCAGCGCCTCCGCGAGGTGCAGCGGGTGCGCGATGGCGATGACGGCGTCGTCGGGCACCGTGACGGCGTCGTCGCCGACGTCGGAGAGGGTGCGGTCCTCCGCGAGCCGGAACGCCGTCACGGTGTCGCCGTGCTCGGCGATCCACACCAGGCGCCGCGCGATGTGCCACACCAGGGGATGTCCGGCGAAGAACTCGCGGAACTCCGGCAGCGGCCACCGGCGCCCCGTCGTCATCGCCCGTTCGAGGCGCTGGAGCTGGAGCCCGGCGAGGGCGCGGACGTCCTTCTTCAGGTCGGTGAAGCGCCGGTAGGCGGCGGGCGCCAGGGCGGTGTCATCACGCTGTCCCGGTTTGGGCAGGGACGACCGGTGCTTACCGGCCTCGTCGATGACGTAGGGCCTGAGCGCCTCGTCGAATCCGACGGTGAACCGGCGCGGGCCGTAATCGAGGACGAGTGTGCCGTGGACGTCCAGGCCCAGGTCGGGGATGAGGCGGTCGCCGAGCTGCTCGGTGGTGAGGCCGCGCGCGGCGGCGATCTCCCCGACCTTCTCCTGCGCCCGCAGTTTCAGCGCCTTGAACTTCACCTTCTGGGAGATGGCGTGGATCTCGCGCAGTGCGAGGTCGGACCCGATCGCGGCGAGCACGTCGAGCCCGCGCACCGCGTGGTGGTGGCCGCCCTCGCCCGGCCACGCCCGGACCGCCGGGACGAGTTCGCGGACGGTCGTGTCGTCCCCGAGCCAGGCCAGCGCGGCGAACTGCCAGGCGTTCCGGGGTTCGGCGCCGTTCTCACGCCAGTGCCGGAACAGCGCCCAGCCGAAGCGGGACAGCGAACTCTCGTCACACGCGTCCAGGACGCTTCCGAGGTCGGGATCGGGTTCGGCGGGCGTGGACATCGCCAGGAGCGTGAGCAGGTTCCGGACGGCGGGCACGGGCAGCGCGCGCTCCCGGCCCCGCAGCAGGACCTGCGGCAGCACCTCGGCGTTCACCGCCAGGTCCGCGGGCGGCTTCCGGCGGGGACGCGGCGCCTCGTCCGCCTCCGCGTCCAGGGCGGTCCTGATCGGCTCGACGGCCCGCTCGTCGTGCTCGCGCGCGAAGTCGAGGACGGCGTCCGGACCTTCCTGGGCGGCGACGAGGCGCAGGGCGTGCTCGGCGGCCTTGCGCGCCCTGCCGGCGCGGCCGACCGCGACCGGCACGAGGTAGGGGAGCGCGGCCCGTCCGTGCCGGGTGAACCATTCGGTCGCGGCCCCGCGTGCCGCCGTGCTCCGCTGGAGCCAGTCGGCCATCGCGTTCGCGACATCGCCGTCGAGGAAGGGCAGCAGCAGTTCGGCGCCGTTCGCGGGCCGGGCCCGCGCGTAGCCGAGCGCGACCGGGAGGGCGTCGAGCCCGTACCGCGCGATGATGACGCGGAGCCACGTGTCCGGGTCGTAGGGGTTCCCCTTCCTGCCCAGCCCGCGCTCGTGGCGCCAGTCGGCCTGCCACTCGGCCAGGACGGGGCGGACGAGGTCTTCGGGACCGGCCGCCAGGACCGCGCCCTGCCAGTAGAGCATCCGGCCCAGATCGGTCGTGGGGGACCGGGCCTCCTCGACCCGCCGGACCCAGGTCTCGGTGCGCTCGGCCGGAACCGGGACCCGCCCGAACGAGTGGTGGTTCGCGTCGACGATCGTGACGATCTCGCTGTTCAGCCAGGCGTCGCGCTCGCCCGGCGCCCACGCCATCGCCCGCTCCCGCGAGACGGGTACGCCTTTGACGACGACCGGCTTGGGCTTCGGCTCCGTCCGCTCCCACCGCGGGGCGGCCAGCGCGCGGGGCAGCTCGTCCGCCGTCGCGTCCGGAGCCCGGTCGTCGGCCGCCGTCAGTTCCTCCAAGACGGCGCGGCTCCCCGCGGGCAGGTCCGGGAGGGTCTGCCGCACCAGTTCCGCATTGGCCCGCAGGTGGTCGGTCAGCAGGGCGCGTGCCGTGGCGTCCCCCGCCGCCGTGGCGGCCGCCAGTACGCGGATCGCGCGGACTGGGAACCGGCGCATGGTGTCCCGGAGCGCCGCCATCATGTGAAGGTTGCCCGCGCGCTCCAGCATCTGCCGGAACGCCTCGTCGCCGGGCAGGCGACTCAGGACGTCCAGCAGGCCCTTGCGGCGCGGCGCGCTGTCGTGGAACAGGTCGAAGGCCTCGGCCATGAACGGGGCGATCGCAGGACCCACGCCGTCCGCCAGAGTGATGAGGTTCTCGACGTAATAGCAGTCGGAGACGGAGATATGGGCTCCGGCACCGAGGATTTCGAGATGCTCGGCCGAGCCCAGGGAACGGAGCAGCAGCTCCCGCGGCACCGAATGCGCAGGCGCCGCGCAGCATTCGGCCACCCAGTCGAGTTCGGTCGGGACGAGGTAGGCGGCGACCATCCGCCGTGCGGGCGTCGTGCGCAGCCCGTCGATGAGCGAGACGACGCGCCGGTACTCGGCGTCGCCGGTCTGCGCGATGAACGCGCGCAGGCGTTTGAGCGCTTCCTCCTGCCGCGACGGGTCCAGGTACGTCTTCTCGGCGCCGTGGACGGCCACGATCGCCGCCGCTTCCAGCGCGCTTCCCCTGCCGTCCAGGGGCTCGCGCACCACGGCGGTCAGCACCGGGTCGGCCTCGGTGCGGCCGAGGACTTTCTCGATGGCGCCCGCGTATGGTGCGAGCAGTTCGTCCTCGTGGACGTCGGCCGACGCGAGTTTCGGTCCCGGATGCCCGCCGCGCCGCGGATGCAGATGCCGCATCCAGGACCTCGGCATTTCGAGGGTGTCTTCGTCCGGAGGCGCGGCGCTCGACTTGATCATGCCGGGAGCGTAGTGAGGCCCGCCGACACCCGGGGGCGGATCGCCGGACGCCGGCTAGCGGTTCTCGGTGCTCTTGGACGCCCTGAGGGTCTCGAACTCCTCCTTGAAGATCGTCTGCTCGTAGAGGACGCCCTCGGGCCAGGGCTTCTTCGGTTCCCGCCCGGGCTGGGGGTTGTCCTTGCGGAACTCCTCGGGCTGGCCCTCCTTGGCCGGCGGGTAGCTGTGCGAGAACATCCCCGGGGCGTAGGTGTAGTAGCCGCCCTGCTCCATGCCGCGCTGGTTCAGCTGGTTGTTCCGGCGCGAGCAGTGCAGCTTCCTGGACGAGGCGGCACGGGTCGCGTACAGCCACGTCAGCAGGGCGCCGACGATCGCGAACGGAATGATCCAGACGAAGTAGCGGGCCCCCGTGGGGGCCGTGTTCGCCAGTACGGGGTCGGCGACGATCGTGGTGAGCAAGGCGACCACCTCCCGAGGCGCGGATCGGCCCACGCCAGGTCAGTTAGGGATGTGTCCGCTGGAACCGGTGTTAACCACGTCGGGCGCCGGGGAGGCGGGGGCGCCCACGGTGCGGAGCCGCCCGGCGGGCAGGCCCGGGACGGCCAGGGCGGCGCAGACGGCCAGCACGCCCAGCATCGGAACGGTCCATCCGCCGGTGGCGTCGTGCAGCGCGCCCAGGGCGAGCGGGCCGAGCGCCGCGATGACGTAGCCGACGCCCTGCGCCATCCCCGACAGCTGGACCGCGACGTGGGCGTCGTGGGCGCGGAGCCCGATGAACGACAGCGCGGTCGCGAAACCGAGGCCCTGGCCGAGGCCGAGGACCACGGACCAGCCCCACACCGAGGCGATCGGCGCCCAGGTCACCCCGAAGAAGCCCAGGGCGGTCAGCGCGACCGTGGCGATCACCAGGGGGCGCTGGTCGCGGGTCCGCCGGGCCAGCACCGGGACGGCCAGCGACCCGACCGCCTGGACCGCCGCCACCAGCGCCAGCACGGAGCCGGCGGCCGTCTCGTCCATCCCGCGGTCCTGGCAGAGCGTCGGCAGCCAGCCGATCACCACGTAGGCCAGCAGCGACTGCAGGCCCATGAACACCGTGACGTGCCAGGCCAGGCCCGACCGCCACACCAGCGCGGCGACGCCGGCCGGGGGCGCCGCGGGCGGCGCCGAGCGGGCCGCGCGCGCTACCCGCCGCGCCTTCGGCAGCCACAGCAGCCCGGCGAGCGCGGCGGGGATCGCGAGCAGGCCGAGCGGCAGCCGCCACGACGCGCCGAACAGGTCCTCCACCGGCACGGCGAGCCCGGACGACAGGGCCGCGCCGGCCGTCACCGCGACCGTGTAGACCGCCGTGACCGTGGTGATCCGGGACGGGTGGTCCCGCTTGATGATGGCCGGCACCGCGATGTTGCCGATGCTGATCGCGATCCCCGCGACCAGGGAGCCGGCGAACAGCGCGGCCACGCCGCCCGGCAGCCGCAGCAGGAGCCCCGCGACGAGCAGCGCCATCGCGCACACCAGCAGCGTCTCGCTGCGCGGCGGGCGCCGCAGGAAGGCGGCGGCGAGCCCGTAGGAGCCGAAGAACGCCAGCGGCAGCGTGGTGAGCGCGCCCGCCGCCGTCCCCGACAGCCGGAAGGCGTCGCTGATCTCGGTCAGCAGCGGCCCGACCGCCGCGATCGCCGGACGCAGGTTGACCGCCAGCAGGACGATCATCAGCAGGGCGCCGGCCAGCCCGGCGCGCCGCCCGGTCACGCGTCCTCGCCGGGCGCGTCGCCGAGCAGGGACTGCAGGACGGCGAGGGTCGGCTCCACGACGGCGGCGGCGGCCGACGCGGCCGCCTCCGGGTCGCCCGCCGCGATCGCGTCCAGCACGGCGCGGTGCCGGGCCGGACCCGCCTCGGGCACCTCGCGGTCCATCCGGATCGCGCGCATCGACTCGTGCAGCCGGTCGATGAAGAACCGCATCGCCTCGATCAGCACCGGGTTGCGGGACGCCTCCGCGACGCCGAGGTGGAAGCGCGCGTCGGCGGCGCCGAACGCGTCCGGCTCGGTGGCCTCGTCGCGGGCGCGGAGCAGCTCCTCCAGCCGCGCCAGGTCGGCGCCGGTGCGGCGGCGCGCCGCCAGCCGGGCCGCCTGGACGTCGTAGGCGAGCTGCACCTCGAAAACGTCCCGGGCGGACGCGCGGGACACCCGCCGCAGCAGCGGGCGCGGGTCGGCGGTGCTGCGCACGTACGTCCCGTCGCCGCGGCGCACCTCCAGAACCCCGACGTGCGACAGCGCCCGGATCGCCTCCCGGACGGCCGGACGGCTGACCCCGAGCTGCGCGGCCAGTTCCAGCTCGGCCGGGATCCGCCGGCCGACCGGCCAGGCGCCCCCGCTGACCTGCGCCTGGAGCTGGTCGAGGACGGCGTCCACCGTCGACCCGCCCGGTACGGGACTCAACGCCACGAAAGCCTCCAAAAGTAAGATGTCAGACATCTTACGGGGGCGGGTCCGGCGCGGACCCGCGGTGGCGGCCGGGAGGGGTCGCGGCTGCCACCGCGGGCGTCCACGGCGCCCGCCGGGCGTGGCGCGGGGTCGCCGGATCCGGCGGGCGGCGCGTCCTTCGTTCCAGCCGCTCCGCGTCAGCGGAGCCTGGGAAGGCCGAATCTGCGGCGGCTCCTGGCGGGCGGCTCGGCGCGGACCCTCTCGGCCTCCGCCCGTCCTCGCTCGCGGGCCGCCTCCTCTTCCGCGCGCCCCCGCTCGACATGGGCCATGACCTCGCGGTGGGTCACCGACGGGGCCGGGTCGCGGCGCGTCCGCTGCGACGGGCTGCCCGTGATCACGCCGCCCATGACGGGCCCGCGGTGGGACAGGCCGTCCTCGGAGCTGGGGGGATAGTGGTGGCGCCTGCGCGACGTCGTCAGCACGACCGTCACCCAGGCGATGAGCGCCACGAAGATCACGGCCGGGCCGACGGCCATGAAGTAGGCGTCGCCGAGGCGGTTGGACTGGGCGGCCAAGGGGGCGGCGAGCACGGCGCTGGCGACCATGGGGCGACACCTCCTCGCCCCAGGCTTTACCCGGCGTCAGGCGGTTAACCGCCCGGCGCCGTCACAGCCCGCGCGACTGGGAGATGGAGCCCGACGTGGCCAGCGTGAACGTGCGCATCGACTCGGCGAACTTCGACAGGTCCCATTCCGCCGGGCCCTCGTACCAGTAGAGGTTGTCGGCCCCCTCCGCGCGCTCGCCCGCGTCCTTCACCGTCTCGGCCCACTTCGCCACGAGGTCGAACACCACCGCGTAGGGCAGGAACCGGGAGAACAGCGCGATCCGCTGGCGCGCCGCCATGGAGCCGTCGTCGGGGAGGGCGCCGCGTTCCAGGAACGCGCGGAAACCGATCGTGTGCGCGAGGACGGTGGCGCCGCGCGAGGTCTTCGCCGGCATGTACTGGCCGCCATAGGCCAGCGCCGCGCCCGCGATGATCAGCGCGAGCCCGGCCAGCGCCCACTCGGTGGTGAGCGCCAGCGCGACCGTCCCGGCGATGCCGAGCAGCGTCACGAGGATGCCCGCGACCGTCCACCGGGACCGGACGGTGTCGGGCCGCCGCGCGAACCAGCCCTGCTTCACCACGTCGTCGTACATCGCGGACCTGACCTGCGTCAGCTTCGTCGCGAACGTCCCGCCGAGCTCCGACAGCCGGACGGCGTCGCGGGCCGACCCGTCCGGCGCCGTCAGCAGCGCGTCCAGCAGGATCCGCTCGTAGGGGAGCAGGTCGGCCTGCGGGCGTTCGAGGCGGCGCAGCGTCCAGTCGAGGCGGCCGGTGACGGCCCGGTCCTCCTCCTCGATCAGCAGGTAGCCGCGCACGGCGAGGTCGACGATCGTCGCGGTCACGTCGATCACGTCGGCCTGCTCGTCGATCAGCGTGCCGATCTGGCCGGGCCGCACCCCGTTCGGCGGCTCGAACTCCGTCCCGGCCACCGGCACCTGGTCGCCCTCGGCGGCCCGCTTGCCGACGGTCCGCGCGTCCCGGCCGCGCAGCAGGTACAGGGCGAGGACGCCGCCCACGAGCAGCACCAGCAGGCCGGCGAGCGCGGCGCCGGTCACGGCGTTGACGGAGAACGCGGTCGCGACCGTGTGGCGGCGCTCGTAGATCGCGCGCCCGCCCGTCGTCCCGGCGGGCAGGCCCGCGACGACCGTCAGGTACTCGCCGGGCAGCATGCCCTGCTGGGCGAAGACGCCCTGGGTGTGCGTGTGGTTCGTGTAGTACTGCGTGCAGCCGATCGTGCTGCCGATCGGCCCGGTGAAGCAGTTGACGTTGCGGATCATCGCGCCGCCCTCGACGACCGCCTTGGCCTCGTCGAGGGGCACCTTCCAGCCGCCGACCACCGGCCAGCGCAGCTCCTCCGCCGCGCCCATCCGGGTGATCGCGCCGCGCACGTCGTACTCCAGGACGACCGTGTGGTCGCCGGTGAGCTTCCGGTCGCCCGCCACCTTGACCGTCGTGTTCAGGCCCGAGGCGGACGCGGTGGCCCTCGTGGGCCCGCCGTCCGGGCTGGCGGCCCGCAGGTTCTCGATCCGGTGGACGCGGTCCTCGGTGACGCTCTCGTGCGTCCTGGTCGGGTACGTCCGCTGGAAGCCGTCGTGCCCGGCGAACCGGTAGACGATCGTCTCCTTCACCCTGACCGTGCCGCCCTGGACCGCGGTGAGGACGACGTCGTCCTTGAGCACCCGCTCGGCCGCGGGACCGGACGCCGCCGCACCGGCCGCGGACGGCTCGCCGGCCTCGGCCGCCGTCGCGGAAGTGCAGGTCAGCAGGGGGGCGGCCAGGGCCGCCGAGACCACCAGGACCGCCGGACGCGACCGGAACATCGCCGCAAGAGCAGACATGGCCGCAAATGGTATCGGGAATGCGTGCGATGATTCTGCGCTATGGCAGGTCACTACCCCCCGCCGCCCCCTCCGCCGCGGCCTCCCGGACCGCCCTACGGCCGCCCGCCGTACGGTGGGCCGCCGCAGGGGAGTCCGCCGTACGGCGGGCCGGGGTATGGCGGTCCGGGCTACGGATCTCCTGCCTACGGGCCCCCGCAGTACCGGTACGCCCCGATGCGCCCGCCGCCGCGCCGCAGCGCGGGCGGGACGATCGCGGGCATCTTCGGCGGGCTCACGTCCCTGGTGGTCCTGGCGATCCTGGGGATCTCGCTGTTCGGCGGCGGCCGGGACGCCGCCGGCGGCACCGGGACGCCCACCACCACGGCCGGCGGCCCCTCGACCCCGCGGGAGAAGGCGACCAACAGCAAGCTCTACAGGACCGGCCCGCTCACGCCGGTGAGCTGCCGCCTGCCGCAGATCCAGCCGTCCGCCGAGTCCATGCGCGGGTTCATGGACACCCTGAGCGACTGCCTCGACGCGACGTGGACCAAGCAGTTCACCAAGGCCGGCGTCGCGTTCGACAGGCCCGACCGGGTGTTCTGGGTCGAGCCGGGGCGCAGCCCGTGCGGCTCCTACCCGGCGCCCGGCGCGTCCGCGTTCTACTGCCCGGCCAACAACACGATGTACGTGGGGCTCCGGCACGTCGTGGAGACGTCCGGCGGCGAGCCGCTGTCCCACTACGCCGTCTACGCCCGCGTGATCGCGCACGAGTACGGGCACCACGTCCAGGACCGGGCCGGGATCCTGCTCTACGGCGACGGCCAGATGGAGTCCGGCGACACCGCCACCCGCACGGAGGCGAGCCGCCGCATCGAGCTCCAGGCCCAGTGCTTCGCGGGCGCGTTCCTCGGCAGCGAGCGCACCACTCTCCCGATGACCCGCGAGCAGTACACGGCCATGGTCAACGACGTGCTGGCCAGGGGCGACGACCGCCAGCCGCCGGAGAAGCGCGACCACGGCTCGGGCCGCCACTACGCGGGCTGGGTGGTCGCCGGCTTCAACGGGCGCGACCTGACCGTCTGCAACACCTGGATCGCGCCCCCGTCCAAGGTGAGCTGACCCCGCCGTCCGTGGGGAACGGCGGGGCATGACGGTTCCCGCGCACGGTCAGCCGGTGAAGGGCCAGGGGCCGAAGCGGCCCACCGCGATGAAGAGCGCGATCGCGAGGTAGAGCAGGTTCAACGCCACGAACCCGCCTTCGCCGCGCCTGCCGTGCGTGACCATCGCGCCGACCATCAGCAGCACCCAGCAGGCGGCCGTCACCGGCACCATGACCGGCGCGACGCCGACCACGGCGGGCAGGACCAGGCCCGCGGCGGCGAGGAGTTCCAGACCGCCGAGCGCCTTCACGAAGCCGTCGCCGGCGCTCCCGGTCCACTGCCCGCCGGGGGCCTCGGCGAGCTTGGCGGTGGGGACGAAGACCTTGGTGAAACCACCGGTGAGCGCCACCGCGGTCAACAGCCCCGCCGCGATCCAGAGCGCCGTGTTCATGAGCTTCCTCCTTGGTGGGACGAGTGGTTCGTCCCCAAGACACCGGCGCCGCGACCCGTGTGACACCGCCCGCCGTGACCTGCGCCACCTGGCATTTCAGGCATGTGAGCCGTTTCACCACAAAGTGCTAGCTATGGTGCTTGCAATAGCAAGCACCATGACGGAGAGTGGAGACATGGCGAGTTCGAAGGTCGGCTCCATCGGGGAGTACATCCGGGAGCAGCGGACGCGGGCGAAGATCTCGCTGCGCCAGCTGGCGGACGTGTCCGGGATCTCCAACCCGTACCTGAGCCAGATCGAACGGGGCCTGCGCAAGCCGAGCGCCGAGATCCTGCAGCAGATCGCCAAGGGGCTGCGGATCTCCGCCGAGGTGCTGTACGTGCAGGCCGGAATCCTGGAGGACCGCGAGGCCGACACCGACGTGCAGGCCGCCGTGCGGGCCGACCTCGTCCTGACGGAACGGCAGAAGCAGGTCCTGCTCGACATCTACGCGTCGTTCCTCAAGGAGAACGAAGCCAGCGGCGTCCTCGGCGCCGAGCACGACGAGCCCGCCGAGACCGCCGAGACCGCCGTACCGGAAGAGACCGGCCCAGAACAGGCCGGACCACAGCAACAGGGAAAGGAAGAGGTCGGATGACGCTGGCCAGCAACCTCCGTGAGAACAAGGCCGTGTACGCCGTGGCCGGCGCCGGCGACTTCGCGGTGGAGAAGATCCGTGAGGTCCCCGAGCAGGTGACCAGGTACCAGGGCGAGGTCCGCGAGACCGTCGACCGCTACCGCGTGCAGGTCCGCGAGACCGCCGCCCGCTACCGCGGCGAGGTCTCCCGGTACCAGGAGCGCGTGGACGCCAAGGACCTGCCGGGCGCCGCCGTCGCGTACGCCACGCACTTCGGCACCCGCGCCGTCGAGTTCATCGACGAGCTCGCCGAGCGCGGCAAGAAGGTCGTGCACCGCGAGGCCTCCGAGGTCGCCGAGATCGCCGCGACCGACCAGGCCGCGCCGAAGCAGGCGTCCAAGGCCCGCACCGCGCAGCGCCGGACGGCGCAGAGCCGGGCCACCGGGCAGTCCCGCTCCACCACGAAGAAGTAACGGCGCCGAACGACGGAGCCCGGCCGGGAACACCCGGCCGGGCTCCGTCGTCCCTACAGGTGCCTGTTCCATCAGGCCGCCCTGGTGGACGGTGCGCATAGGGTTGCGGTGAAGGAAGACCCGCGTGCGACGAGGAGTCGCCGTCCGAGACGAGCAGGAGCGCTGATCGCCGATGTCGGGCTTCAACGTGCTGGACTACTTCTTCTGGCTGCTGCTGATCATCGCGTTCGCGATGGAGGCGTGGGCGCTGGTCGACTCGCTGACCGTGCCCGTGAACGCCTACGCCGCGGCGAGCAAGCAGAGCAAGAAGCTGTGGATGATCATCCTGATCGTCGCGACGGTGGTCGGCGCCGCCTACGCGGTCGCGCCGGTGGCGCTCGGCGCCAGCCCCATCGCCCTGCTCCTCGGCATCCTCCCGGTCGCCGCGTTCATCGCCGCCGCCGTCTACCTGGCCGACGTCCGCCCGGCCGTCGGCCCGTACAAGAAGAACGGCGGCCGCGGCGGCTCCCGCCAGGGCCCCTACGGCCCCTGGTAGCAAGATCGCCGACCTGGGCGTGTTACGCGGGCGGGTGTTTCTGGGCGTGGTGCCAGGCGTAGGTGAAGCGGTCGGGGAGCGGTCGCCAGATGAAGGGGTTCCGGGGGTCCTCCGCGTCCGCCGCGGCCTTCAGGCCGGCCTTCCACGCCTCCTGGGGCGGCGGGCCCTGGGTGTAGGGGCCCGGGAGGAAGATCTTGCGTCCGTCGCCCCGGTACTCGTGCCGGGCCACCAGGTCGCGGGCCACCAGGGGCTCGGCGGCCTTGCGGAGGCGGGCTGGGGTCCAGTGGTTCCACTTCCGCACGTCGCGGTCCGTCGGCGCGGTCAGGGTGAGCAGCTGGAGGTAGAGCGCGGCGGAGTCCGGCGGGACGTCCAGGCGCCCGGCCGCCTCCTCCACCAGGGACGGCGCCGACGCCGACGGATCGGCCTCGTACGCGCCCTCCGGCAGAGCCCCGGACCGGATGCGGCGCGCCATGGCCTCGGCGCCCTTCCCCCGCAGCAGGCGGACCCGTTCGAAGGTGTGCCTGCTGTCGCGGGACGCGTCCACCACTTCGGCGAGGCGCTCGGTCCGGTCGTCCACGCCGTAGAGGGCGGGGCGGAAGAACAGGCTCGCGAGCCGCCGGTGCTCGATGAGTGAGGCGACCGTGAGGCCGTCGTCGACGTAGTCGACGGTGAGTTCGCTCGGGCCGCTGTAGGGGGTGGTCCCGAACCTGCCGGTGATCGCGTCCAGCCCCTGCGACCCGGTGTCGAAGAGGCAGGCCGGCAACAGCAGGCCGGGGTGGGCCAGCCGCTGGAGCAGCAGGTCGTAGGCCGCGGAAGCGCCCTCCCGGACCGGGTCGCCGGCGGGCAGCTCGTCGTAGGACCAGCGCAGCCCGAGCAGGACGGCTTCGATCAGGTTCCGGAGTTGGAGCGTCTCCGCGGCGGGAACGCACTTCTGGTGCCTGTACTTGGGGGTGTCGTCGGACTCCAGCCAGGTGTCCAGATCCGTGGTGAGCAGCGGGACGGCGCCGGGATCGATCAGCCATTCGCACAGCTGGGCGCCGGTGACGTTCGGGGCCACCGTCTCGGCCGCCTGGACGGTGGCGGGCGGTGCGACCGGCTTCGCGCCGAACCGCTCTTGCCACGCCTGGGAGAGGCGCAGCGCGACCTCGCCGAGGCCGCCGGGCTCCCACAGCTCTTCCGGGTCCTGAGGGAGGACGCCGGCGAGGAGTTCGAGCCGGTCCTCGTCGGTGTGCCCTTCCAGGTCGCGGAACCAGGCGTCTTCGAGGTCGCGGAACGTCACCTTGAGGGTCTTGCGCGCCTGGGGTGACAGCTTGCCGGCCTTGGCGTTGGGGTGGCCGAGGAACCCGCACAGCGCCACGCTCGCGGTGGTGCGCGACAAGCCGGTCTTCCCGGCCAGCAGGTCCACGGCCTTGCGGTCCCAGGGCACCGGGCCCTTGGCGCGGACCAGGGCGACCAGGCGGGTGAGCTGATCGGCGGTCCCCCATCCCAGGGGCGCGTCGGCGACTTCCACGACGTCGCCGAGGGCGGGCGGGGAGCTCTCGTCGAACGCGCGGTCGAGGAAGGCCAGTTCCGGATTCTTCTGGGCGACCCATTCCGGGTCGGCGCCCCCGATCGTCACGGCCGCCCCGTGCTCGTCCCGCGCGGCGGTGACGCTCGCGGCCACGCGTCCCCTGCGCAGCCGGACGGCGGGGTCGGCCATGGGCGTGCGCGACCAGAGCTCCAGCAGGGCCAGCAGGGTCTCCCGATGGGGATCGGCGGTGACGGGCGAGACGGCCCGCAGCGCGACGGCCCCGATCCGTCCGGTCAGCGGCCCCCACGGGCAGACATCGGACGTCTGCCCGGCCACGGCCGTCGCGGGGTCCACCGCTCCGGCCAGGAACCGGCCGACCATGTCGATGTGGGCGAGCGTGCTCCTGGACGGCCCGCCGAAGCCGGATCTCGTCACGAGTTGGCTCAGCGCGGCCTCCGTGCCGCGTTCATGCTCGGAAAGTCGCGCGGGGCCGCCCGGCCGCCCTGTCTCGTCTGCCACGGCCGCAGTTCTACACCGCGCCGGAGACATTCGCTGATTTTTCGCCCATCCGATCGGCGGGAGGCGGGCGCTGAGCCGGGCACCGGCCGGCGGGCGCCTCCGCCGGCCGGCGCCC
>NZ_JBEZJP010000100.1:0-22348 GCF_040653175.1 Actinomadura sp. NPDC048032 | reverse complement strand
GTCCGCCGAGAACGGGTAGGCGGGGTGTTCCACCACGTGGGCGATGATGCGCTCGCCCCGCCGGGCGTCCCGACAGTACTGGGGCAAGCGCCGACTCCGGCTCCACTCGTGATCGACGGGGGGCGGCCGCCCGAGCCGGGAGCCGACCCAGATCGATACGGGAGATCATCTTTCTCCCACCACGAAGGAGGTCACGAGAGGAGCGCGCCGCCGGTCACTCTGCGCGGTCGAGGACGGAGCCCGAGAGCTCGCAGCATCCTTGTTCAAGTGCCTCGAGCTGGGTTGCGGTATCGCCTCCTGAGTGTCGGGTCTGGTCTGTCGGGCGTCCGGGGTGAATTGCCCGAAGGGTCCCGTCCTTCAGGGGTGTTTGCGCCTCGGTGGCTGGGGTGGGGTTGGGGCGTCTCTGCAACAGGCCGCTCAGTTGTCGTAGCTGCGTACTGCGGCGGCGATCGGCTCGAGTCCCGCGGCCAGCTCGTCGAGTTCGTCCGTGCTGAGCACTTCGTACGGCGGTGCCGCCAGCTCGTCGGTGAGGGCCTCGATCCGGTCCTTGGTCTCCCGGCCGGCGTCGGTGAACCCGCCGTCGGCGTTCACGAGGCCGCGGCCGCGTAGCCCGTCGACGACAGCGGCCAGCTGCGCCTTGGGCAGGTGGTGGATCCGGCCGAACTCCTCGGCCTTCATGCCGAGGGAGAGGGCCATGAGGACGTGGGCTTGGGTGCCGCCGATGCCGTGGGCGACGAGGGCGGCGTTGTGGCCGTCCCCGCGGTGCTCGCGCAGCAGTGTCGCCGCGTGCCAGAGCCGGGCCACCGGCTCCTCGGGGACGTCGAGCGCCCGGAGGGCGGCGTACAGCACTCGGCCCTCGGTCGGTGCGCTGACCGCTGCCCGGGTGGCGAGGTCGGCGGCCCGCACCAGGCCGGGGGAGTCGGCGAGTTGTCCGATCATCTGCCGCAGCGCGGTGGCGCTGCCCCGCTCGCGCACGGCGATCGCCTCCTGCGGGGTGATCTTCCCCCAGACCCACGGGATGTGCCGCGCCACCTCGCCGTCGGCGAAGTTGTAGAAGACCGCGTGCACCACCTCGGCCGGTGCCAGTCCCAGCGGCGCGGCTCGGCCGGCGAAGTACCCGTCCCAGTAGTTGCGCATTCCGAGGGCCAGGAACGCCTCGTTCGGGACCTCGGAGAAGGTGACGGTGGCGATCGGCTCGACGAGCTCGAACAGCTTGTGGATCTTGGACTGTGTGTGCGACATCGGTCGGCATCTCCTCTGATCGTCACAGCCGCCCTCGTGGGCGGCGTCTCATCATCGCTACGAACGGCGCGGCCCGGATCCGACAACTCCGGTCCGATTTTCCGCCGACAACCTCGGGGGAGTCACACGGCCTCGGCCGCGACCAAAGTCGGTGGCGCGTTGCCTTCTTTTGGAGGCTGCGGGCGTACCGGACATGGCGGGAGCCTGGGATCATGAGCGAATCGAAGGTTCCCCTTGCGGCGGGCTCCTACGTCGGTTCCCCGGCTGAGGAGCTCGCGGGGCGCAAGAGAGGTCACCGGATCGCCGCGGGGGTGGATCAGCGGGTGCTGTTCCCGCGGTCCGGACGGCTGGAGCTCCATCCCGACCGCCTCGTGATCGGCGGCTGGCACGGTGGGGCCGATCTCGTGCTGCGGCCGGAGGAGGTGAGATCGGTGGCCAATGAGTACACCGACCTGTACGGGCGGTTCGTCGGCGGGCTGCTGAACTCGGGCAGGCCGCTCATCATGGAAACGGTCACGGCCGGCGAGATCTACCTGATGGTGGATCACAAGACCTTCCTGGAGACCACCGCCAACCGCAAGTGGACCCGCCTGCTGAAGAGCTGGCTGGTGTCGGGCGATGGCTGAGCCGGGCATGGGACGAAGGTGGCGGACGGCCACGCCGGTATGGGCCGTGGTGGCCCTGGTGACGGTCTCCCTGAGCGTCCCGGCGGTCGGTGCGTCGGTCACGACGGGCGAGGCGGACCCGGTGGTGCAGACCGATCTGGGTCCGGTGCGCGGAGTCGCGACAGGACGCACGGAGCTTTATCAGGGCATTCCCTACGCCCAGCCGCCGACGGGGCCCAGGCGCTGGCGCCCGCCGGTCCGTCCTCGTCCCTGGACGGCGGTACGGGACGCGAGCAAGCCCGGACCGGCATGCGCGCAGCTGGACGAGACCGGTGGCGTCGCGGCGCATTCCTCCGAGGACTGTCTCTACCTCAACGTCACCGGCCCCAGCCGGAACCGTTCTGAGCGCCGGCCGGTCGTGGTGTACCTGCACGGCGGAGCGTTCAGCTCGGGTTCGGGCAGCGACTTCGACGCCCGCCGCATGGCCGCCACGGGCGACGTTGTGGTGGTCACCGTCAACTCCCGGCTCGGCGTGTTCGGGTTCTTCGGCCATCCCGGGATGGCCGGGTCGGGCACCTACGCTCTGGCCGACCAGCGGGCCGCGTTGCGCTGGGTACGGGCGAACGCGCGGGCGTTCGGCGGCGATCCGGGGAACGTCACGCTGATGGGAGAGTCCTCGGGCGGGGCGAGCGTCTGTGCCCAACTGGTCTCGCCTCCGGCGGCCGGGCTCTTCCACCGCGCGATCATCCAGAGCGGATCGTGCCTGCAGAGCTGGCCCAAGAACGTGATGGGCCCCGGGCTCGACGCCATCTCCTATTGGGCGCCCCGAACGGCCGTGCAGGCTCGGGGCGCCGCGGCGGCAGCGGGGCTGGGCTGCGCGGGACCGGACGGACCGGCATGCTTGCGCCGGACGGACACCAGGGAGCTCCTGGCGTTGAACGGCCAGTTCGTCACCCCGGCGTTCGGGACCCGGGCGCTGCCCACCGACCCCGTCAAGGCACTGCGGACCGGCGCTTTCCATCGGGTACCGGTGATGCAGGGCAACACCCGGGACGAACACCGGCTGTTCGGGAGCCTCTTCGAGGCGGAGGAGCCCATCGATGACGCCCGTTACCGGGCTCTGCTGGCGACGTCCTTCGGAGAGCGCATGGCCCGTCGCGTCTACGTCAGGTATCCGCCCCGGGCGTACTCCGGCCAGTCGGGTTCCCCGGCCGCGCTGGCCTGGGCCGCGGTCGGCACCGACGTCGGATGGGTGTGCCCGACCCTCGCCGCCGACCGTCTTATGGCCCGGCACGTGCCCGTCTTCAGTTTCGAGTTCGCCGAGCCGAACGTCCCGGACTTCCTCGGCATCTTCCCCGAGGGTTACCCGCCCGGCGCGTTTCACGGCTCGGAGCTCCCCTTGCTCTTCGACATCGAGGGCACGTCCGTGCCGCTCGACCCGGCGCAGCGGAACCTGTCCGAATCGATGATCATGTATTGGGCCGCGTTCGCCGCCCAGGGCGATCCGAACAGGGCGGGGCTGCCCCGCTGGCCGGGGTTCCCGGCGACCCAGTCGCTGGACTCCGCGCGCGGCGGAATCTCCCAGACCGATCTGGCCGCCGGTCACCACTGCCGGTTCTGGGCGTCACGGACATGAGGACTCCGTGGTGGCCGGTGCCGGCGGCGCGCCGGGCCGAGCCGGATCGTGGCCCGGCCGCCGAAACTCCGGCAGGGTCGGCGCCGGCCTTCGTGGTCATCGCCGTCGCGGTGGTGATCGGCGCGCTGAACCTCTGGCCTAGTTACGCGCGGGGAGCGGACACGCTCGCCAACGCCGACCTGGCGGCCGGGCTCGCCTGCTGCGCAGCCTTGGTGATGCGCAGCCGCCGGCCGGTCGGGCTGGCACTGGCCGTCACGGCGGTCTCGGCCGTGTCCCTGGCGGCCGGCGGCGCGGCGTTCGTGGCGACGCTGACGGTCGCCGTGCGGCGGTCCTGGCCCGTGGCGGTGGGGATCGGCGCGCTCGGCGTGCTGACCGGCATGATCGCCGTGGCGCTGCGTCCCCCTCCCGGGCTGCCCTACGCGGTGAGCGTGGCGATCGTCGCGCTGCTGACCGCCGCGACGGTCGGCTGGGGGCAGGCGATCCGTGCGCGACGCCAGCTCCTGGCCTCCCTCGCCGAGCGGGCCCACCGCGCCGAGAGCGACCGGCACCTCCGGGAGGTCGAGGCCAGGCGGCTGGAACGGGTGCGGATCGCCCGCGAGATGCACGACGTGCTCGCCCATCGCATGTCCCTGCTCAGCGTGCACGCCGGCGCGCTGGAGTTCCGCCCGGACGCCTCGCCGGAGGAGATATCGCGCGCCGCCGGGGTGATCCGCAGCGGCGTCCACCAGATGCTCGTCGACCTGCGCGAAGTGATCGGGCTGCTGCGCGAGGACCCGGTCGACGGCGCGGACGCCCCGCCGCCCTCGCTCGCCGGCGTGGCCGGGCTCGTCGAGGAGTCGCGGCGCGCGGGTGCACAGGTCACATTGGACATGGACGTCGGGGACGGGGAGGCGGTGCCCACCCTGGCCGGGCGCACCGCCTACCGGGTCGTCCAGGAGGGATTGACGAACGCGCGCAAGCACGCGCCGGGCATGCCGGTCACCGTCACCGTGCGGGGTGAGGCCGGGCATGGGCTGGAGGTCCAGGTCCACCAGCCGCTGCCCGGCCCCGATCGCGGGCGTCCGGCGATTCCGGGGACCGGCACCGGCCTGACCGGGCTTTCCGAGCGTGCCACGCTGGCCGGCGGGCGGCTGGAGCATGGCCCGGTGGCGGACGCTCACCTGCTGCGCGCGTGGCTGCCATGGGAGGCGTGATGCCGGAACCGATCAGGGTGCTGCTGGTCGACGACGAATGGCTGGTGCGGGCGGGCCTGGCCACCATGCTCGGCGGCGTCGAGGGGATCGAGATCGCCGGTGAGGCCGCCGACGGCTCCGCGGTGCCCGCGGCGGTGCGCGCCGCCCGCGCCGACGTCGTTCTCATGGACATCCGGATGCCGGGGACCGACGGCCTGACGGCGACCCGCCTGCTGCGCGCCGCCGCCGACGCCCCCGAGGTCATCGTCCTGACCACCTTCGACACCGACGAGCACGTTCTGCATGCCCTGCGCGCGGGGGCCGGAGGGTTCCTGCTCAAGGACACCCCGCCGGCCGAGATCGTGACGGCGATCCGCCGGGTGGCCGCCGGCGAGCCCATGCTCTCCCCGTCGGTCACCCGCAAGCTCATCACCCATGTCACCGGCCGAGATCACCAGACCCGCACGGTCGCCCGCACCCGGCTCGCCTGCCTCACCGACAGCGAGCGCCGGGTGGCAGAGGCCGTCGGCCGCGGGCTGTCCAACGCCGAAGCCGCCGCCGAGCTGTACATGAGCGTCACCACGGTCAAGACGTACGTGTCACGCATCATGCGCAAGCTCGACCTGAACAACCGCGTCCAGATCGCCCTGCTTGTCCACGACGCCGAGTGAGCGTCGCTGGAGGAGGGCGCCCGGGCGGCCTCGGCCATCCGCGCCCAGCGCGCGGGCCGACCTGCGAGACACCCGGGCGGTCCGCCGGTGGCCTGGCACGATGAGGCTCTGTCGAGGTCGAAGCCGTACTGCCAGCGGCCAAGCCGTCTGAGCGAGCGTCAACCGGGGGTCCGCATGGCCGGCGTTATCTATCGTGTCGCGGACGCCACGGAGCGGCCAGCCGTGGCGGAGCTGTGGCGGAAGGTCGAGAGTGACGCCGAGTTCATGCTCGCGGAACCCGGCGAGAGGGCCACCCCGACGGAGGATCGGTCGTTCGAGGTCGTGGCAGGCCGTAACCCGCTGCTCGGCACGCTGCGTGTGGTTGTCGGGCGGTTCCAGCGGGTCGCGCACTGCGGGCATCTCGTGCTCGGAGTGCTGCCCTCACACCGAGGACAAGGAATCGGGACGGGCCTGCTGCACACGCTCATCAATCACGAAGCCCCCGAACGGGGCCTGACCCGGCTGCAGTTGAACGTCGCCGTCGAGAACCCGGCGCACCGGCTGTACCAGCGGCTGGGGTTCACGATCGAGGGCGTACGCAAGCACGCAGTGGTCGTGGATGGGATTCCGCGCGACGAGTACACGATGGCTCTCCTGCTGTAGCCAGCCGGGCTCTCGCCGGGGCGTCGCGGAACCGCAGTTGGTGGGCGCGGATGGTCCCCAGAACGAGGGCAGTGCGACAGTGCTGTTGCGCTGCACGTCGCCTGCTCTGGCAACGCGCGGGGTGGCGGACATGTGCCGCCCCGCGCGTGCCGGTGTCTCGACGGAGGTTCGGCTCTCAATGCCGAACAGAAGGAGCCTGCCCTGACCTGGCATTCAGGCCGTGTGCCAGCGGGGTCAGGCGCGGAAGGCGACGTGGGCGGAGAGCCGTTCGCCGCTGAACAGGAGGACGCCGACGCTTCCCGTAGTGGTCACGGACCAGTTCTGGTTGCCGGAGGGGTTGTTCACCCACCCCTTGACCGAGCAGGACTGGACGTCCCGGCACAGATGCTGGGCGATGGCCGGCTTGCCCGGGTTCACGCCGGACACCACGTCGATGATCGCGGTCCTCTTGTTGCACTCGATCTTGCCGTAGTGCCAGACGCGGCCTCCGACGGTACCGGCGCTGGCGTAGGTGCGGCACTGCAGACTCTGGTTGGCGAAGTGGCCGCTCCAGGGGCCGTAGTCCGTCTTCTTGATCGTGGTCGCGGCGGCCTGGCCTCCGGCGGCCGCGACAGATCCCGTCTCCGCGACGCGCGCCGCGGGCTTCGGCGATGACGTCGACTCGATGGTGAGGCCGGAGACCACCGCTCCGCCGGCCAGGGCGACGCCCAAGGCGCCCGCCGCGACGAGTGCGTTCTTCCGTTTCATGGCTGAACCCTTTCTGGGGGACGGGCACATCTACTGAGCGATTCAGTCCCGTCGTTGACATTCAGCGAAGTTAGCGAGCCGACTCGTTCGCGTTTCAGGGCCTTAGGGCCCTGAAACCGGAGAGCGGGGACCTCAGTCCGGCAGCAGATCATCAGGTAGCTGACTTCCACGGGAAGACGCGCCGCGTGCAGCGCTTGGCGACCGACCAGAAGTACGCGCCAGCGCGATCCGCTCCAGCCGCCCATTGAAGAGGCATTTTGACTCAATGCGCTCTTTCGCCTTCATCGAGGACTTGGCGACGGTACTGCCCGGGAGATATGGCGTAGGCAATCCGGAAAGCGCGGTGAAGTGGGCTGCGTCGCTCGTAAGTGACGCGGACTCGCGTTATGAACGCTGGATCAGTGGGTGGGGCCTTCAGCGGTCAGTGGGTGCCTGCTGCAAGCAACGCCCCGAGTGCCGCGGACACCGATGACGTGAAGGGCACCTCGGGCGGGAGACGGTCACGGTCCCAGCCGGGGCCTCCGACCACCACCTGTAGCGCAGGATGCGTGGTGCGCAGGTCTGTGAGCCAGGACGGGTCGCCGGTCTCGGAGGTCTGCGACCACACGAACACCGTGTGCGCCCCGGTACGGGCCACCGCGGCTGCCAGGGCCGACGCCGGCACTCGCGCACCCAGCATGAGTCTCGCCGCGCCGATCTCGGCCAAGGCGGCAGCCAGCACGAGGACCGGCAGGGCGTGCTCCTCTTCTGGGGCGCATGCCAGCACCACGGGAGTACGCATCCGCCCGGCTGGAAACTGCGTCTGAGGCGACGTCACCGCAAGTAGACAGCGCGATACCACGGCCGACAGTAGATGCTCCACTTCCACGTACTCCCCAGTGGCCGCATGCTTGCGTCCGAAGTCGACGAGCAGCGGTACGATCACCTGCTCCCATGTCGCAGTGACGCCCTCGTGTCGCAGAGCCGATTCCAGGATGCCGGTCATCACAAGCTCGTCCAGCGCCATCGCCGCATCCGCGAGGTTCCTGATCCGCGTGACCTGCGATTCGGCATGCTCGGCGGCAGAGATCTCAAGCCCTTTGTGGCTGTCGGCGGCACTGTGGCTCTGCGGCCCCTGGTCCTGCCCGTGCGGCGTGTGCAGGACCGCCTCAGCGGCCTCCGCCGGAGGCGCTCCTGCGGAGATCATCTGCTGCATGGTCTCCAGCCGGGCGACGTCGGCCTGGGTATAGCGGTGATGCCTGCCAGGGCCGCCGCCCGTCGGGCCCACGCCGTACTGGCGATCCCAGACGCGCAGCGTGGAAGGCGCCACGCCCAGCCGACGCGCCACCTCCGCCACCCCCAGTCCGCTCATTTCGGGACCCGCCTCCCCGGGTGTCAGGTCGTCCATGCTCACCCCCTACCCAGGAAGGACCGCGAAGAGTTAGTGGAACCGTCGGCTGCAACCCACGCTTGCCGCCCAGAGGCGTGGGTCTCGCTCTTTGCCGCACCGCCTATCCGACTGGCAGGGGGTTGTGAGATCCGAGAAGCCTGCGTCCTGCGGCCGGGGTCAGGCGAAGGAGAAGAGTGCGGCGGCTTGAACGGGCGTGGTCCGTTGGCGACGTCCGGGAACATCGTGGACGGTGGCCGCGCCTTCGGAGCGGAGCTGGTCAGCCCCGGCATCCCGGGCCATGACGGCGGCGTAGGCGCGGATCTGCGCGGCGGTGAGATCCGTGCGGCCTCGCTCGGTGTACTGCTGCAGGAGTTCGGTGACGTCCGGATCGAACCGCAGCATGGTCACCGGTGCGTCGAAGCGCCTGGCCATGGCGATGAGTCGCGCGCGTGCCTGCGGCGTGACGTTCGTCGACTCGGCGACCGCGGTGCGGCCCGTGGCGAGCCTGGCGACGATCCTGCGGTCACGTTCCTCGAAGATCGCTGCGTCCGCCGCGTCGGATCCCGCTTCCGCAGGTGAGCCGCCGAAAAGCTCCGCGCGGATCTCGTCGCTGGACACCACGGCCTCCGCGTCGATCCGCCGGCGCGCGATCAGGGCCCGGACGAAGCTGGTCTTGCCCGAGGCTGGTGGGCCGACGAGGACGACGAGTCCTGCCGGCACCCGGATCACCGGTGCGAGAGGGGTGCGAGGTGAAGGCTCCTGCGCGGTCGAGGGCCTCGTGTCGGGAGCCGACGGGCACTCCGCTGGGCAGTCGCTCCTCGCCGGGCAATCCGGCTGCCATGGAGGCGGATCCTGAGCGGAGATGAACCGTGAACAGCCAGCATTCGTCTTCGTCGCCGCCTCCGCTGGGATGCTCTTCCGGCGGGCGCGCGGCCTCTCACGCGGTCCCGCAGCGGCCGCACCGACCGGCCGCAGAGGGACGACCCTACTAATAGCCGCCGTGGCCACGCGTGCGGGTGCTTGCCGTCAGACGTCCCGTGCCTTGGCCGCCAGGTGTTCCAGTCCTCCGCGCGCTTCGATCGCCGGTTCGAGAAACCGGAATGACACGTGGCCGAGGGGACTGCGATCATGCGCGCCATGATCTTGTTGTGGGCGGGGGTGCACCGTGCAGCCACTGCGTCCGGCTGATCCGGCCGCGATCGGCGGCTATCCGCTGCTCGGCCGGTTGGGCGAGGGCGGGATGGGGCTGGTCTACCTGGCGCTGGCCGGAGGGGGCCGCCACATCGCGTTGAAGGTCGTGCGCGAGGGGTTGGACGATCCGCAGGTGCTGGCGCGGTTCCGGCGGGAGGCGCAGACCGTGGCGCGGGTGCGCACCCGGTACGCGGCGGCGATGGTCGCCTCTGGCCTGATCGAGGAGCCGTTCTGGCTGGCCACCGAGTACGTGCCCGGCCCGACGCTGCGCCAGGCCGTGCAGCGGTACGGCCCGCCTCCCGTGGGCACCTGTGTGCGGCTGCTGGCCGCGCTGGCCACGGGGCTGGCCGAGGTGCACGCCCAGGGGGTGGAGCACCGCGACGTCAAACCCTCCAATGTGGTGCTGGCCCCGGACGCCCCCAAACTGATCGACTTCGGGATCGCGCGGGGCGAGGACCAGACGCAGATCACCCGCACCGGGGGCTGGAACGGCACCCCCGGCTATGTCGCGCCCGAAGTGCTGCGCGAGCAGGCGTTCGGCCCGCCCGCCGATGTGTTCTCCCTCGGGGTGACGATCGCCTACGCCGCCACGGGCCGTCCGCCGTTCGGGTCAGGTCCGGTCGAGGCGGTGCTGCTGCGCACCATCAACGACGAACCCGACCTGGCCGGGCTGCCCGCCGAGATGGCGGCCCCGCTGGCGGCGGCGATGGCCAAGGACCCCGCTGATCGTCCAACCGCACAAGAACTGGCCGCGGCATGCGGGGCACCTGCGCGAACGGTCAAAGCCGATACCGGCGACCGCCCTGCCGCCCCCCACGGCCTGCAGGATGGGTTCGCCAGTGACTCCGCGTACCAGCACATCACCGCGCTGGCAGCGCAGCCAGTCCCCGTGGACGTGGCGACGGCGGTGCGGCAGGGGCTGGTACCGCACGGCCACGGGAGAACGAGAAGGCTACGCCGCACAGGCGTCATCGCCGGTGCCGCGGCCGCCGTCCTGGTCCTGGGATCGGCGGTCGCGTTCCGCTACCTCGACACCGGGGACGGCGACAACAGTGACCGGCCGCCCACCGGCCGCCCCGCCGCCGGCGCGACGGTGACGGCCGCCTCCCGGCCGGCGTTCGAGGGGTCGGTCTCCGATCTGAGCGAGGGCCGCTCCGGCTTCGGCTCGTTCCTGAAGAACAACATCGGCCGCAAGGTGCGGCTCAAGGTCGGCCTCAACATGGACCTAAAGATCACCGACGGGAAGGGCGCAGTCATCGACACGAGCGGCGCCGAACACGACAACGTCATCTTCCAGGTCTGGTCCACCTGCGAGGGCGGCCTTCCCGAGAACGAGAAGCCTGAAATCGGACGTTGCACCGCCTACCACGTGAACATCGGCAATGACGAGCGCCCCTGGAGAGGGCTCAATTTCGTGCACGGCGAGTTCATCTTCCAGGGCAACTTCGAGGTGTCAGGCGGAGACGACTACCAGGGCCTGACCCTCTACTCCCTGCTCCCCGTGGCTGCCGACTGACCTCCGCCGCCCAGGCCGGATACCCCCGTATCGCCCAGGCGCCTGAGGCCAGGCCGACTACGTCCCCCACCACGACGCCGCGGGGAACCGGCCGGCCCACTGCGTCGTCGATTACTGACGTGACTACAGTGACCCCCGCCCTGTCCGACGACCACAAAGAACTGATCTCCGACCTCTGCGGGATCGTCAGCGACTACCCCCACGGGAGCCCGTCGGCGACCCTTGGCCTGCTCGCCGACGACGCGGCGGACGCGCTCGCCCGCATCGGCACTCCGCAGGGGCGCCGGGAACGGACCGGGTACACAATCCTGCTCCACACCACCTGCTGGTATGTCGCCGCACGCGTCTTCAGCAAGTCCCTCTTCGCGTCGTACACGCAAGCCCTGGAAGGGGTGCGGGCCACGCTCGACCCGGCGTCCTGCACCTGCCCCGACGGAGCCCACCCCACGGACGTGGACGACGAGTACGGCGTCGAGGCCGGGGTGAGCATGCTGTCCGAGACCGGCCGCGCCGTGTTCGCCGAGGAGTACGGGCTGGAGGGCGAGGAGCTGGCGGCGTTCGACTGCGAGGCGTTCCTCGCCGACCTCGCCGACGGGGCCGCCGTCCGCATGCGCGAGGCCCATGAGGAGCTCTTCGGCAGTGTGGACGTCTCCCACCTCGACGCGCGGTTCCTCCGGGACGGCGGCGGGATCGACATCGTCGCCCTGCAGGAGGCCATCCGGCGTTCCTGGGAGGACAACACCGGCCCCGTCGCGCTGTGGTCCGCCCGCCGCTGGCTGGCCGGGCAGGTGCGCGACGAGGAACGGATCGGCCTGTTCCTGTCCCTGTGGATGGGCATCGCCCAGACCTACGAAGGTCTGCCTCCTTCCTACACCCGCGAACTGGTCGCGGCCCTGGACACCATCGACCCGGACGCCTCGTGCGAGCACCCCCAGCACCCCTGGTCCGCGACCACGCACGTGGACTCCCGGTACGAGGCGGTGGTGCATCTGTACGCGCCCGAGGACTACCCGGACACTCCGGTGCCCGGCGAGCTCTCGGCGCGCGAACTGTGGGAATGCCCGGCGCACTACGCCGAACTGGCACGCGGTGCGCGGGAGGTCGTCGAGCAGTGGCGTCACATGCGCGGCGGCGAGGAGGAGGGCTGGTAGGTCCTGATGCGTGCCGCCCCGCGGTCCCCGACCCTCACCCGCCTGGGCTCTTTGTGGTGGTGATCCGCGTAGATCAGGGCTGCGCCAGCAATCGGTCGACCAGCCCGGCGATGTAGTCCGGGGTGAGCGGGCCCGCGCCGAACAGGACGCGGATGTACATCGGGGCCATGATGTGGTCGAGCACGCCCAGCACGTCGGGTGGATTCTCGCCCCGTTCGCCGGCGCGGTCGAGCATGGCCTGCATGAACCGGGTGCGTTCGGCGAGAAAGTCGTCACGCGCCCGCAAACCCTGTTCGCCCCTGTTCGACAGGGCGACGGTCAGCCGCAGCACCGCCAGACCGTCGGGCCCCGTGATCTCGCGCGCCACCTGAGCCGCGTAGGCGTGCAGGTCGCCGGCCAGACTTCCGGTGTCGGGCATCGGCGACTGCGCGTTCAGGCGCGTGAGCACCACGTCGGTGAGCAGGGCCTCCAGGGTGCCCCACCGGCGGTAGATGCTGGTGTCGGCCACGCCCGCGCGGGCCGCGACGTCGCCGACCGTGAACTCGCCGTAGCCGCGCTCGCCGACCAGGTCCGTCACGGCCTGGTGCACCGCCGCCCGGACACGGGCGCTGCGCCCGCCGGGCCGCCGGACCGGTCGTCGCTCCTCCATGCCCCCACCTTAGCGCAGCTCGTGGTTGCGTTAACGAGGCCTGCCGTCTACTCTCTCCTAAAGCAGTTGATAGCTGCTTTAGGAGGAACGATGAAGTCTGCACCGCCGGTGGCCGTGCCGAACAGGGCGGCGTTGCTCACGGTGACCTGCCTGGGGCAGTTCATGGTGCTGCTCGACAACACGATCGTCGGGGCGGCGCTGCCCGACATGCAGCAGCGGCTGCACATCGAGTTGACCGGGCTGCAATGGATCGTCGACGCCTATGTGCTGCTGGTCGCCATGCTGTTGCTGTCCGGCGGCGTCTTCGCCGACCGCTTCGGCCGCAAGAGGATGTACCTGGCCGGCGTCGTGGTGTTCACCGCCGCGTCCGTCGTGTGCTCCGCGGCGCCCTCGCTCGGCTGGCTGGTCGTCGGGCGGGTGCTGCAGGGCATCGGGGCCGCGGCGCTGAGCCCCGCCTCGCTGACCCTGCTCGCCGCCGCGTATCCGGTTCCGCAGGAGCGGGTCAGGGCGATCGGGCTGTGGGCCGGATTCAGCGGAATCGGTCTGGCCGCCGGACCACTGGCCGGTGGCGTTCTGGTGGAGGCCTTCGGCTGGCCCGCCATCTTCCTCGTCAACGTGCCCGTCGGCGCGGTCCTGCTGGTCGCAGGGCTGCGCGTGCTGGACGAGTCCCGCAACCCGAACGCGCCGGCGATCGACGTGCCGGGAACGGTCCTGTCCGTCCTGGGCGTGGGGGCGCTCACCTACGGGCTGATCGAGGGCGGCGCCCGTGGCTGGACCTCGCCTGTGATCCTCAGCAGCTTCGCCGCAGCGGCCGTGATCCTCGCCGTCTTCGTGGTCGTCGAAGGACGGGTATCGGCGCCGATGCTGCCATTGCGCCTCTTCCGGCAACGGCTGTTCACGGTCTCCAACACGGCGATGATCGTGGTCGGTTTCGCGCTCATGGGCTCGTCGTTCTTCTTCTCCCAGTTCTTCGTCTACGTCCAGGGCAGCTCGATCCTGCGAGCCGGGGTGCAGACCCTGCCCGCCACGCTCGCGATGGTCGTCATCAGCCCGTTCGCGGGCCGGTTCGCCGCCCGGTACGGCTTCCGGATCATGGTCACCCTCGGCCTGGTCCTGGCCGGGCTGGGACTGCTGGCCCTGGGTTTGGTGCACGCCGACACCGGCTACGCGAACGTGTGGTGGCGGCTGGCCGTCGTCGGTATCGGGTTCGCCCTGACCATGTCCCCGCTGACCGGCGCCGCCATCCAGTCGGTCAGCCCGCAGGAGGGCGGTCTGGCGTCGGGCGTCAGCAGCACCACCCGGCAGATCGGGGCGGTCCTCGGCGTGGCGGTGCTCGGAGCCGTCGTCCGCACCCGGGAAGCCGGTGGCGCCTCCTTCGAGGACGGACTCGACAGCGCCTTCGTGGTGGCCGGCGTCGTCACTTTGGCCACAGCCGTGTTCACGGGCCTGTGGCTGACTAGGAGCACCCAACGGTCACGGCCGACGAGCCCGACCCCGCGCGTTGCTGAAGACACCATGAGCCACTGACACGGCCAGAAGCCGACCGTTGGTGATGTGGGCGTGGAGCGGACCGGCGACGCGCCGCTCGTGCGGCCTGGCGCGCGAATGCCGAGGACCTCGCCGAGTTCCACGCTGTCGTGGGTATATCAGGAGCAGCGGAAAGCCCACGTCTCGGAACGGAGGGCTGTGCCCCTGCTCAGTCGAGGTAGAGGCGCTCGGCCAGGCCCGCGGCGGTGAATGCGGCCAGGATGTCGTCGGGGCCTTCGGTGAAGTGGGACCAGCTGTCGACGTGTGCTGGGACGATCCGCCGCGCACCGAGCATCGCGGCTGCGGTGGCTGCCTGCTCGCTGTTCAGTGTGAGCAGGGCTTGGTCGAGGAGAGGTGTGCGGACGGCACCGGCGAAGATCACCGCGGTGTCCACGGGGCCCAGCCGGTCGGCGATCTCCTGGACGAGTTCCAGCGAGGCGTTGTCGCCGCTGACGTAGACGCTGGGCAGATCGGGTGCGGAGAGCGCGAAGCCGATCACGTCGCCGGTGACGGGTTCGCAGCCCTCGGGCCCGTGGCGCGCCGGGACGCCGGTGACGGTGAGCCGGCCGCCGTCGGGGCGGGGGAGTTCGTGAGCGTCCCACGGCGCCAGGCCGAGCGCGTTGCCGCCGAGGCGCCGCGCGCCGCTCTCGGTGGTGTAGACCACGGGAACGTTCGGCAGCAGGGCCCGTCCGGCGTGATCGAGGTTGTCGGGGTGCTCGTCGTGCGAGAGCAGTACGGCGTCCAGGTGACCGATCTCGCTCGCCTGGACGGCGGCTGATGCCGTCTTGCTGAGGAACATGCCGGGGCCCACCTCGTAGTCGCCCGGCTCGTCGAACGTGGGATCGGTCAGGATGCGCAGCCCGCCGATCTCTATGAGGGCGGTGGGCCCGCCGAAGACCCGAACGCGGGCGGCGCCGGCGCGAGAATCTGACATGAACACTCCTCACGTTATTTAATGGATTTCTCCGTGAGGACGCTAGCATGACGTCACGGAAGAACCAAGCAGTTAACATGAGAAGATGAGTCCAACGGACGCCGCGGCCTCACGACACCTGCTGCCCCCTGCTCCGGGTGATGACGGACGTCCGGCGCTGGCACTGGCGAATACCTGGCTGGTCACCCCCGCCGGCACGACCGACATGATCGGTGATCGGGAGCTCGCGACGGCCTGGCTCGTCGAGCGTGATCTGATCGATTCCGGGCTGGCGCTCGGTGACCCCTGCACGGCGCGCCTGCACACGTTGCGGCACAGCATCCGCGAGTTGCTCACTGCTCTGACGCAGAAGGAGCCCGCGCCTCAGCATGCATTGACCGTGGTCAACGACGCTTTGACCGCGGTGCCGCGCGCGCAACTGCTGGCCTGGAGTTCCGAACAGGGCTTGTATCGGCGCCGGCTCCACCCGCTGGACCAGGCCACCGACCACATCCTCGCCGAATTGGCCGCCGACGCCGCCGACCTTCTCACGGGTTCAGATGTGCCCAGACTCGCTGCGTGCGCTGCCGAACCCTGCTCTCGGTTCCTCGTGCGCACCCATGGAGCCCGTCTATGGTGCTCAGTGCGCTGCGGAGATCGGGTCCGGGCGGCACGGGCCTACGCCCGACGGCGTCGGCCCTCATCTGGCTAGCGGCCTGCCCGAAAAGGTCTCGGAACGATTCCCGGCCTCACGCGAATGCACCTGCCGTCCCGGTGCCGTCGGCAGTGGCGAAGCGCAACTCCGGCAACACCCGCGCTGTCACTCCGGCGGCTCTGCACGCTCCGGCCCCCGCAGCTGAGCCAACCCTCGACCACGTCAGAGCGCCGCCCGGCCACGGGACTCGGGGGCGGGACGCCTTCGGCACCCTTGATCAGCTTCCTGGCACGCGTTCGAGGGGCGGGCTCAGTGCTCGCGGCATTCGACAGTCATCCGCGCCTGACGCTGTGCACGCGCTTCGTAATGCCTCCACCGCTCTGCGGCGGGTCGGTGAACTCGGTGCCGGTCCAGCCCCTGAGAGGGGTGTTTGCACGCATCCCCGGTGGGGCCGACTGTGCGGGGTCCGCCCACGTCGGCCGACCCGCCGGCGAGTGGCGCTTTTGTCGCCCCTGAGCGCGTATGCGGTTCGACGATAAGCCAAAAATGGCTTGATACTAGACAAAAGTCGTCAACTGGATTTAATTGCGTTTCTGAGTGGTCATAGCATGCGGTGTCCTGATGGTTAGCAGTACATGCCCTTGTTGGTTTTGTTGGATCCTGCCTAAACTCGCCCGGGTCGGGTGAGTTTTCGGAGCAGTCAGAGAAATAAAAGGCTAGGCGTGGCCGACGTGTCGGAAGAATGCTCGCCGTCTATCTCGCGACGGGCGGCGCCAGGGGACTCGTTATTCGCCGCATTTGATCCGGTCCTCTTTCGGAGAAATTCCGAAGCGGTCGCCGCGCGCCTGGAATCGCATCTGGCGGACCGGTCCGTCCGGGGCCTGGACCTCGCGGATCCGGACGTCCTGGCGCAGGCGGCGCGGGCGTTGATGACCGTCGAGCGCGAGGGCATCGCCGCCTTCGACGAGAAACGGCTGGCGGCGATCGTCGACCTCTATCTCCGCACCGGCATCCAGGTGCACTCGCCCGGCTACATGGGACGGCAGTTCTCCGGCACCGTCCCGCTGGCCGGCGTCATCGACTTCGTCGGCTCGGTCGTCAACCAGCCCTCGTCCTACTACGAGGCGGGGCAGCTGCCGATCACGGCCGAGCGGATCATGGCCGAGGAGCTCAACCGGTTCATCGGATGGGACCCGGGCTCCTTCGCGATGGTCACCACGTCCGGAGGGTCGCTGGCCAATCTCACCGCGCTGCTGGCCGCCAGGAACCGCGCCTATCCCGGCATCTGGGCGTCGGGCGAGCATGGCGGTCGCGGCCTGCCCGCCATCGCGGTCAGCGAAGAGGTGCACTACAGCGTGACCCGCGCGGCCGGCGTCCTCGGCATCGGCGAGAAACGGATCGTCCGGCTGCCGGTGGACGCGCGAGGACGCATCGCCGTGCGCCGGGTGCCCGCGGTGCTCGCCGCCGCCGAGCGCCGGGGCCTGGAAGTCTTCTGCCTGGTGGCGTCCGCGGGCACCACCGCGCTCGGCGCCTTCGACCCGATCGACGAACTGGCCGGTATCGCCGCCGAAGGCCGTATCTGGCTGCATGTCGACGGGGCGCACGGCGCGAGCCTGCTCGTGTCGGACGTGCTGCGGCACAAACTGCGCGGTGTCGAGAAGGCCGACTCGCTGACCTGGGACGCGCACAAGCTGATGTTCGTCCCCGCGCCCTGCACCATGCTGTTCTACCGCGACGCGGGGGACGCCCCCGAGGCGTTCGGCCGCCGCGCCGCCAGCTACGTCCTCGACGAGGAGCCCGACGCGCACTGCGCGTTCGACAGCGGCGACAAGAATCTCGAGTGCACGAAACGGCCAATGATCATGCCGTTGTGGGCGCTGTGGGCGGTGTACGGGCGCGCCCTCTTCGCCGAGAAGATCGAGCAGTTGTGCCGGACGGCGTACGAGGCGCACCGCATCCTGCTCGACGAACCCGATTTCGAGGTGCTGCACGAGCCGGAAGCCAACATTCTCTGTTTCCGTTACCGGCCGGAAGGCGTCGCCGCCGACCGTGTCCACCGCCTGCAACTGCGAATCAGGAAACAGGTAAGGCTCGCCGGACGGTTCTTCATCTCCAAGGTGGACGTGCAGGGAACCGCGGCACTGCGCATCGTCTTCATGAACCACGAGATCAGCGCCGAGCATTTCCGGATGCTCCTCGCCGAGATCAGGAGCACCGGTGAGCGGCTGCTCCGTGGTGATCAGAAGATCAGCCGATCATCCCCACGAGAGGGGGTGCGGCGGCTCCTCCGGGACCACCGTGCCGTTCGCGACGGCCTCGTCGAGCTCCGCGATCTTCTCGCGCTGGTAGGCCTGTTCACCGGCCGCGTACGACCGGTTGTGGGTCTGAGCAGGCTGCTCCTCGGGCTTCTGCCCGGAAGTGTTGGCGGTCATCTGCGTTGCGCTCCTTCGGTGAAATGGGACCGAAAATGCAATGACTGCCCGGCTGAGCCGGGTCGGCGGAGACCGTCCGGTGAAGCGGGTGGCCCGCAACCTGCTTTCCGAGTGACCGGGCCGGGGTGTCGGTGGGGCGGCTTACGGTGGGGGGTCGTGAGAGGTCGGCTTGCGCCGGGGCGGCCGGGGCACCGGGGCGCGGCTGGCATCATGTGGGCCGAGCGCGCGGGTTGGGAGTCGGGATGGCGCATGAGGCCAAGGACGTCCTGAGGGGCGGGTACTCGCTGCTGGAGGCCGCGCGGGACCTGGTCGCCGACCATCGGCGGGCGCTGGCCGACGTGCACGCGGCGCTGGCGCCGCTGCGGGCCGAGGCGGCGCGCGAGCAGCTGACGTCGATCCCGCTGGCCCGGTTGAAGGACGTCACCGACGGGCGGCTCCGGCTCGGGCCCCTGGAGGAGGCCGGGTTCACCAGCGTCGTCGACGTGCTGGACTCGACCCCGTACAAGCTCCAGCTCCTGCCCGGGATCGGGCCCCAGACGGCGCAGCAGCTCCACGCGGCGGCCGGGAGCCTCGCGGAGGCGGCGGAGAGCTCGGTCACGGTGCGGATCGACGTCGACCGGCGCGACGAGGCGATGACGCCCGCGGTCGTCGCGCTGCACCGGCTGGTGAACGCGGGGCCGGAGCTGCCGCGGGCACGCGCGGTCGCCGAGGAGGTCGACGAGCGCATCGGGCCGCTGGTGCAGGACGCGCGGCCCGCCGGGTCGTGGTGGCGCAGGCTCCTCACTCCGCCGGCGCGGCGCGAGCGGGCGCGGGAGGCGGTCGGCGAGCTCGCGGACGCGCTCGCCGCCGAGGAGGAGCGCGGCGCCCGGCTGCTGATGTCCCAGGCGTCGGTGGACCTGCTGCGCCCGCACGTGTCGCCGGACGAGGCGTGGATCGACTTCGAGCTGCGGGCGGCCGACTACCAGACCCTCCTGGCCGAGCTCGCGGCGTCGGACCCGGAGCGGGAGGCCGCCGAGGGGTTCCTGCCGGGCGACCTCGCGGCGCGGGTCAAGGCGCAGCCGCTCGACGACGAGTTCCGCCGGGTGTCGCTGCGCGGGTACCAGGCGTTCGGGGCGCGGTTCGCGCTCGTCCAGAAGCGGGTGATCCTGGGCGACGAGATGGGGCTCGGGAAGACGATCCAGGCGATCGCCGCGATGGCGCATCTGCGGGCGCGGGGCGCGACGCACTTCCTGGTGGCGTGCCCGGCGAGCGTGCTGATCAACTGGGTCCGGGAGATCGAGACCCGCAGCGCGATCGCCGCGCACCCGCTGCACGGGTCCGGGCGCGCGGGGGCGCTGCGCAAGTGGGCCGGCGACGGCGGCATCGCCGTGACGACGCTCGCCACGCTGCACTCCCTGAACGTCCCGGAGGACGTGGAGATCGGCATGTTCGTAGTGGACGAGGCCCACTACGCCAAGAACCACGAGACGCGCCGCGCCCGCGCCGTGGCGCAGTGGTGCCGCAGGACCGAGCACGTGCTGTTCCTCACCGGGACGCCGATGGAGAACCGGGTCGAGGAGTTCCGCAGCCTCGTCGCCCACCTGCGGCCCGACGTGGCCGAGCGGGTCCGCCCGCACGACGCGGCGATGGGGGCGCGGGCGTTCCGGTCGGCCGTCGCGCCGGTGTACCTGCGGCGCAACCAGCGGGACGTGCTCGTCGAGCTGCCCGAGGTCGTGCACGTCGACGAGCTGGAGGAGTTCAGCCGCGCGGACGCGGCCGCCTACCGCAAGGCCGTGGCGGCGGGGAACTTCATGGCGATGCGCCGGGCGGCCTACGCCGTTCCGAAGCGGTCGGCGAAGCTCGACCGGCTGAAGGAGCTGGTCGACGAGGCCGCCGAGAACGACCTGAAGGTCGTGGTGTTCTCCTACTTCCGGGACGTGCTGGCCGCCGTCGGGGAGGCGCTCGGCCCGCGGAGCCGCGGGCCGATCTCGGGCGAGACGCCGGCGGCGCGGCGGCAGGAGATCGTGGACGCGTTCACCGCCGAGCCGGGGCACGCCGTGCTGCTCGCGCAGATCCAGGCCGGCGGGGTCGGGCTGAACCTCCAGGCGGCGTCGGTGGTGATCCTCTGCGAGCCGCAGGTGAAGCCGACCATGGAGACGCAGGCGATCGCGCGGGCGCACCGGATGGGGCAGGTGCGGACCGTCCAGGTGCACCGGCTGCTGACGCCCCGCAGCGTGGACGAGCGGATGCTGGAGATCCTGCACGTCAAGACGATGCTCTTCGACGAGTACGCGCGGCGCAGCGACCTGGCGGAGCAGACGCCCGACGCGGTCGACATCTCCGAGCGCGACCTCGCCCGGCAGATCGTGGCGCAGGAGCAGGAGAGGCTCGGGACGTAGGGAAGAACGCGGGAGGCGTCCGCGTTCATGCGGGCGAGACCAGCCGAACTAAGGGGATTTCATGGCGGACGTCAGGGTGGAGCGCACCGAGGACGGCTTCCGGGCCGTCAACGGCCGGGGCGCGGCGGTCGCGATCGGCGACGGGGACACCGAGGGCGCCTTCACGCCGGTCGAGCTGCTGCTGGCGGCGCTCGGCGGCTGCGAGCTGGTCACCGTCGAGCCGCTGACGGCCAAGCGGGGGCACCGGATGGCGCGGCTCGCCGCGACCGTCCAGGCCGACAAGGTCGCGACGAGCACGCTCGGCACGATCACGGTCACCTACGACGTCGAGCTGCCCGAAGGGGACGGCGAGGCCGAGGACGTCCTGAAGGCCGTGGCCGCGCGCGTCCACGAGAAGTACTGCACCGTCGGCAACGCGCTGCGGGAGCCGATGAAGGTCGATCAGGTGGTGTAGCGGGTCCGCCCTTCAGTAGCGCAGACCGTGCCCGTAGGGGTACAGGCCCTTGATCGTGACCGGCAGGCGCCCGCCCGGCTGCGCGCCGAAGACGACGCGGGCGGCGGCCCTGTGCATCGTCAGGTCGACGCGCCGGGTCCGCGCGGTCGTCCCGTAGGTCGCCAGGTAGGCGCGGACGGACGGGTACGAGGCGATGTCGTACGGCAGGCCGGTCGCCACGGCCGCGACGGGCCGGCCCGTGGCCCGCAGCGCCCTGACGAGCCGCGCCTGCCCTTCCGGCAGCGTCCCCGAGGAGTAGGTGGCGACGAGGATCCGGTCGGCGGCGCGGGCCCGGCGGACGGCCTCGGCGATCTCGGCGTCGGTGGGGTCGGTGGTCGCGGCCTGCCAGCTCGTCACGGGGCCGCGGGCGACCGCGGCCACCTCGTTCGCGAACTCCCCGGTCTGCACCACGCCCGCGACCAGTGTCCGCGCGTTCGTGGCGGGATCGAACGGGAGCACTCCGTCCTCGTTGCGCACCAGCGTCGTGGCGGCGACGCCCATCGCCAGGGCCCGCCGCAGGAAGGCGGGGTTGCCGGAGATCCGCTCGGCGGCCGCGGGGTCGGCGTAGCGGTGGTCGAACACGCGGTACCGGCACTTCAGGCCGAGGACGCGGCGGACGGACGCGTCGACCCGCGCCCGGCCCAGCGTCCCGTCGCGCAGGGCGTCGCGCAGGGCGTCCACGGCCTGCGCGTGGGCCGCGTAGTCGCCGGTCGACATGACGACGTCGGCGCCCGCCCGGACCGCCATCACGGTGGCCTCGCGGGTGCCCCAGTTCCTGTCGATCGCGTCCATGTCCATGGCGTCGGTGACGATGACGCCGCCGAACCCCATGTCCCGCCGCAGCAGGCCGGTCAGCACCTTCTCCGACAGCGTCGCGGGCAGGTCGGGGTCGACGGCCTTCACCACCACGTGCGCCGTCATGATCGCGTCGGCGCCGGCCGCGACGGCCCGGCGGAACGGGGGCAGGTGGACGCGGTCGAGCGTCGCGCGGTCGTAGGTCACCGACGGCAGGCCGAGGTGGCTGTCGGTCTCGGTGTCCCCGTGGCCCGGGAAGTGCTTGGGCGTCGCGATCACCCCGGCCCGCCGGTAGGCGCGGACCTGCGTCTCGACGAGCCCGCCGACCAGGTCGGCGCGCTCCCCGAAGGACCGGACGCCGATGATCGGGTTGGCGGGGTTGGTGTTGACGTCGGCGACGGGCGCGTAGTTCCAGTGGAAGCCCATCGCGCGGGCCTCGGCGGCCGTGACGGCCGCCGCGTCGCGGGCCTGCGCCGGGTCGCGGGCGGCGCCGAGCCCCATGGCGTTCGGCAGCGGGGTGGTGCCCTCGCGGACGTTGTGGGTCGTCCCGAACTCGAAGTCGCC
>NZ_JBEZJP010000099.1:0-22430 GCF_040653175.1 Actinomadura sp. NPDC048032 | reverse complement strand
CCGGGCCGAGCAGCACGTTGCCGGGCTTGAAGTCGCGGTGCACGATCCCGGCGCGGTGGATCGCCGCCAGCGCGGCGGCGGTGCGCAGCGCGAGCTTGCGGAGCCGCGGCGCGGAGAGCGGGCCGCGGTCGGCGACGACGTGCTGGAGCGAGGGCCCCTCGACGAACTCGCTGACGATGTAGGGGCGGTCGCCGGTCATGTCGGCGTCCAGGACGCGCGCGGTGTGCCGCCCGGACACCCGCAGGGCCGCGTCCGCCTCCTTGGCGAAGCGGCTGCGCGCCCGCTGCCCGGCCGCCACGCCGCCGCGCAGCAGCTTGACGGTGACGAGCTCGCCGTCGCCGTCGCGGCCGAGGTAGACGACGCCCTGGCCGCCCTCGCCGAGCCGCCCGACCAGCGTGTAGCCGCCGAGGCCGCGCGGGTCGTCGGGGCCGAGCGGGGCGCCGGACCGGTGGTCGCGGCCGTGCGCGGGACGGGCCGGGACGCGGCCCGGCCCGGGGTGCGGCTTGGCCGGGCGGCCGGCGTGGGCGCCGTGGGGCTGCCCGGCGCGGGCGGCGCGGGCGGGGCGGTTCGAGGAGGAACGCGGGGGATGGGGATCCGTCCTCCCGCGGGAGGTGTCGTGCGGCACTGAGGACTCCGACTCGGCGGGGGCGGACGAAGATCTCCCCCTTTGTACCGTGTAATCGGGACGAGGGGCAGGGGAACTGCGATCTTCGCCGTCAGCGGCACGTCCCGAGCGCGGTGGAGCCGGCGATCCGCCGGGACGACTCGCCCACCATGATCTTGTAGCAGCCGTCGGCGACCTTCCAGGCCTTCGCCTTCTGGTTCCAGTAGGCGAAGGAGCGCGACGACAGCGGGAACGTCACCTTCGCGCTCCGTCCGGGAGCGAGGGCGACCTTGGCGTATCCCTTGAGCTGCCTGGGCGGCTGCGGGACCTCCGCGCCCGGCGACGGCATGCCGATGTACAGCTGCGGCACGGCCACGCCGGCGCGGCGCCCGGTGTTGGTGACCGTCACCCGCACGGACTTGCTGGTCGCGACCAGTCCGCTGTAGGCGAACGTGGTGTAGGACAGGCCGTGCCCGAACGGGAAACGGGGCGCGATGCCCTTCGCGTCGTAATGCCGGTAGCCGACCATGACCCCTTCGGAGAACGTGGTGCTCCCGTTGAGGCCGGGGTATTGCACCGGGTTCCCGGACGCGGGCGCGTCGTTCTCGTCGACGGGGAACGTCACCGGAAGCCGTCCGCCGGGATCCACGTCCCCGTACAGGACGCGCGCCAGGGCGTCACCTCCCTCCTGGCCGGGGTACCAGGCTTCGAGGATGCCCCTCACCTGCCCGGCCCAGGGCGTCAGCACGGGTCCGCCCGTGTTCAGCACGACGACCGTGTTGGGGTTGGCCCTGGCGACCTCGGAGATCAGCCCGTCCTGATCGCCTCTGAGCGGCTCACCGCAGCGCAGCGTCAGGCACGACTTGTCGAAGAACTCGCCCTGGCTGTCGGTCGCGAACACGATGGCGAGGTCGGCGGCGCGGGCCGTGGCGGCGGCGCCCGCGTGGTCGTCGCCGTCGTGGTACGTCACCTGGGTTCCGGAGCCCGCGCGGCGGGAGAGGCCGTCCTGCGCGCTCACGGTCGCGAACGGGACGACCTTCGCCGAGCCGAAGCCGCTCGGGCTCTGCCGGGCGGCCCGCCCGATCAGCGCGATCGACCTCGGGGCCCGGAGCGGGAGGACGCCGTCGTTCTTCAGCAGCGTGATCCCGCCCTCCTCGATGACCCGGGCGGCGTCGCGGCTCGCCGCCCGGTCGGCGCGGCTGAGGTCGTTGGGGTAGGCCTGCCGGTCGAACACCCCGAACCTGAACATCGTCCGCAGGATGTTGCGCACGTGCGCGTCGACGGCGGCCGGCGAGACCTTCTTCTGGGCGAGGGCGGCCTTCAGCAGGAAGGCGTTGTACTTCATGCCGAAGGGCAGTTCCATGTCCAGCCCGCCTTCGGCGGCGCCGGCGGCGTCCTGCGCGGCGGTGTGGTCGGACGGGACGAACCCCGTGAACCCCCACTCCGACCGGAGGATCCCGTTAAGGACGGCGCCGTCCTGGCAGGCCCACCGGCCGTTCAGCCTGCCGAACCCGCACATCACCGTCGCGGCGCCCGCGTCCTTCACCGCGGCCTCGAACGGCGGCAGGTAGATCTCGCGGAGCGTGCGCGGGTCGACGTTCATGCCGAGCGACAGCCGGTCGGTCTCCTGCGTGTAGACGGCCATGTGCTTGACCGAGGTCATCACGCCCTGCGCCTGGGCGCCCTGGATCCACGGCACGCCGAGGGTCGCCGACAGGTAGGGGTCCTCGCCGAAGCCCTCGAACGTCCGGCCGTTGCGGGGCGTGCGCAGGACGTCCACGGTCGGGCCGAAGACCAGGTCGTTCCCGCGGTGCCTGGCCTCCCACGCGACCGTCCCGCCGTACAGCCGGGCCGCCCGCGGGTCGAAGGCGGCCGCGAGCGCGATCGGCGCGGGCAGCGCCGTCGCCCTGCCCTGCCGGACGCCGGCCGGGCCGTCGGCCATGCGAACCGGGGGGATGCCGAGCCGCTCGATCCCGTCGGCGGTGTCGGCGTGCGCGTTCTCGGAGAAGCCGCCGAGCGGCCCGCCGAACGGATCGTCGGACGCCAGCATCGAGATCTTCTCGTCGACCGTCATGCGCGGCAGCAGCAGCGCCGCGCGCCGGTCGGGCGCGAGCGCGGCGTCGCACCAGGGGCGCAGGGCCGGGTCGCCGCAGCGCCCCGCCGCCGCCCGCGCCTCGCCGGGCGCGGACGCCGCGAGCACGGTCGCCGGCGCCGCCGTCAGCGCCAGCGCGGAGACGGCCGCGAGCGCCCCCGCCGGCCCGCGTCCCGGCCTCATCCGCCCGCCCCTTCCCCCCGGGCGCCGTGGTCTCCGTCCTCGTTCTGGACCCGCAGGGCGTTCAGGGCGAAGGCGACCATGTGGTAGTGGCCGATGAGCATCACCAGCTCGATCAGCTCGCGCTCCCCGAAGCGCGTGGCCAGCTCCGTCCACGCGGCGTCGCTGATCGTGCCGCGCTCGTGCAGCTCGTCCGCGGCGGCCAGGACCATGCGGTCGTCGTCGCTCCAGCCGTGCCGGTCCGGGTCCTCGCGGAGCGCGGCGATCTCGTCCTCGGTGAGCCCCGCGTCCAGCGCGACCCGCCGGTGGTGGTCCCACTCGTACGCGCACGACCGGTGGTGCGCCGTGCGCAGGATCGCCAGCTCGCGGTCGCGGGCGCCCAGCGTGCCGTTCATCAGCAGCATGGAGCCGAACCCGATCCACGACCGGAACAGCTCCGGGTGCCGGGCGAGCGTGGTGATGACGTTCAGGGGCCCGATCGTGTCGGTCACGGCCCGGACGACGTCGTCCCACTCCTCCTCCGGGAGCGGGTCGAAGCGCGGGACGCGGTCTCCTGGGGTGTCGGCGCACATGGCGACATTTCTGCCACCGATCAGTGGGAAAGTTCTAGTGCGCCGGGAAAACTTGGCCGGATCGTGTCACGGGGGACGCGGGAGCCGGGCGGGTCAGGTGCTGCGCGTGGTGGCCGCCACCGCGAGCTCCGCCAGCGCCTCCCGGGCGCCGTCGGTGATCGGGGCCGTCTCCAGGGCCTGCTCCGCCTCGCGCAGGTAGCGCTCGATCATGGCCTCGCACGCGGCGAGGCCCCCGGTCTCCTCGATGACGGCGCGCAGCTCGTCCACGCCGGGACGGTCCAGCTCCGGGTCGCCGAGACGGCGCTCCAGCGCCGCGGCCTGGCTCGCGGAGGCGCGTTCCAGGGCGAGCGCGACCAGGACGGTCCGCTTGCCCTCGCGCAGGTCGTCGCCCGCGGGCTTGCCGGTCTCGGCCGGGTCGCCGAACACGCCGAGCACGTCGTCGCGGAGCTGGAAGGCGATGCCGAGCGGCAGGCCGTAGCCGGTGAGCGCGGCCGCCACGTCGGGGCGGGCTCCGGCCAGGGCCGCGCCGAGGTGCAGCGGGCGCTCGATCGTGTACTTGGCGCTCTTGTACTCCACCACGCGCAGCGCCGTCGCGACGTTCGCCTGGCGGCGCGCGCCCTCCAGCATGTCGAGGTACTGGCCGCACATGACCTCGGTGCGCATCAGGTCGTAGACCTCTCGGCCGCGCGACCTGCTCGCACCGTCCAGCCCGGAGGTCTCGAACATCTCGCCCGACCAGGCCAGGCACAGGTCGCCGAGCAGGATGGCGGCGCCGCCGCCGAAGGCCTCGGCGTCGCCCGGCCACGCCTGGGCGCGGTGCAGCGCCTCGAACCGCCGGTGGGCGGACGGCTGGCCGCGCCGGGTGTCGCTGGAGTCCATCACGTCGTCGTGGATCAGCGCGCTCGCCTGGAGCAGCTCCAGGGACGCGGCGGCGGCCACGATGCCGGGCCCGTCCTCGCCGCCCGCCGCGCGCCACCCCCAGTAGCAGAAGGCGGGACGCAGCCGCTTGCCGCCGCCGAGCAGGGCGTCCAAGGCCGACAGCAGCGGTGCGAGGTCCTCGCTGATGGCGCGCAGCGCGGGGCGCCGGCGGTCGACGAAGGCCAGCAGCGCCTCGTCGACCTCCTTGCGGATCCGGGTGGTCGACATGCCGAGATCGTATCCACCTGGGTGCTTTCCACCCTCCATCGCGAACGTGAGATGTCATAAGATCTTCGGAAATGCGGACATTACGCATGCCGGGTGTGGCGAGCATCACGCGGATCGGCGGCCGGCCGCCCTTCCCCGCCGGGCCGGTCCCCTCCGGCGCGCTTCTGTAGGCTTGGGGAATGCGACCCGTACGCCCCCACAGGCCCCCGACCGTCCGAGAACTGCTCGCCTCGGGCGAGCGCTCGTTCTCGTTCGAGTTCTTCCCGCCCAAGACCGACAAGGGCGCGCGGAACCTGTGGCGTGCGATCCGCGAGCTGGAGTCCCTGCACCCGACGTTCGTGTCGGTCACCTACGGCGCGGGCGGCGGCACCCGCGACACGACCGTCGACATCGTCGAGCGCATCGCCACCGACACCACCCTCACGCCGGTCGCGCACTTCACCGCCGTGAACCACTCCCAGGCGGAGCTGCGCAACCTGATCGGCCGGTTCGCCGCAGCCGGCGTCCGCAACGTCCTGGCGCTGCGCGGCGACCCGCCCGGCGACCCGATGGGGGAGTGGGTCAAGCACCCGGAGGGCGTCGAGTACGCCGCCGAGCTGGTCCGGATGATCCGCTCCTACGGCGACTTCTGCGTCGGCGTGGCCGCGTTCCCCTACAAGCACCCGCGCTCGCGCGACATCGAGAGCGACACCCGCCACTTCGTGGACAAGTGCCGCGCCGGCGCCGACTACGCGATCACCCAGATGTTCTTCCGCGCCGAGGACTACTTCCGGCTGCGCGACCGCGTCGAGGCGGCCGGCTGCGACGTGCCGATCCTGCCCGGCATCATGCCGGTCACCCAGCTCAGCACGATCGAGCGGTCCGAGCAGCTGTCGGGGGCGCCGTTCCCGCCCGAGGTCAGGGCCCGCTTCGAGGCCGTCGCGGGCGACCCGGAGGCCGTCCGCCGGCTCGGCATCGAGCACGCCGCCGAGGTGTGCGGCGAGCTGCTGGAGCAGGACGCGCCGGGCATCCACTTCATCACGTTCAACAAGTCGACGGCGACGCGCGAGGTCTACTCGCTGCTGGACGGCGCCGGGTACGGCGCGAGGGGCAGCCGCCCGCCCATCACCGCGTAGCGGGGCCCGCCGCCCGGGAACTCGAAGTCGGCCAGCAGGTCGACCAGGCCGACCGAACGGTAGAGGTGGCGCGCCGGGGTGTCCGGGGTCCTGTCGAGCGTCGACAGCACGACCGTCCGCTCCGGCCGCCCGTCGCACAGCGCGTTGAGCAGCCCCCGGCCGAGACCCCTGCCCTGCGCCTGCGGATGGACGTGCAGCTCGGCGACCTCGAAGGCGTCCTCCAGCCACGCGTCGGCGTGCTCGGGCCCTTCGCGGTCGGACAGCGCCTGGTAGACGACGTCGTGCCACCACTGGCCGCGCGCCCCGTGGAAACCGTAGGCGAACCCCTGGACGGGCGCCGGCATGACGGGCAGCGCCCCGCGCCGCTCGACCACGAACGCGCGGAACCCCGGATACGAGGAATGGCGCTCCATGATGGTGTGCCGGCCCGGGAGCTGCTCGTTCGGCGGTTCCATCGCGGCCGCGTACACGTCCAGCATGGGGCTCAGCCTGCGTAGGAAGGCGCGTTCGTCGATCTCGCGCAGCTTCGGGTCCCTCACCCGACAGAGACTAGACCCGCGCGATGGTCCGCTGGGTCGCGGAGAGCCGATCGTAGAGGTCCCAGAGGATCCGGTCGGCGGCCTTCCGCAGCGTGCCGCGGTTGGCGTCGAGCTGCCCGCCCCACTCGCGCGCCTCCGGGCCGAGCCACGCGTCCGTGCCGCCGAGGGTCTTCACGGGCCCGTCCAGCGCCTGCCGGAGCCGGTCGATGCTGCCGTAGGCGTCCGAGTACGCCTGGTAGAGCTGCTGGTACTCCGGGTTGGGCTGCTCGGCGGGCGACAGCCGGGCCGACGCGGCGCCCGTGATCGGCGGGGGCAGGCTGCCGGGAGGCGGTGGAGCGGCCATGGCGACCTCTCAGGCGGTGGCGGTGGACGGGTGCAGGTCGAGCCGGGCGAGGGCCTCGCGCGTGCGGCCGCTCATGTCGGCGCCCAGGAGCACCTGGACGGCGACGGGACGGACCCCGGCGCGGTCGGCTTCGGCCAGGAAGGCGCGCAGCCACTTCACGTCCATCGTCAGATGGTGGCTGGACGTGCCGAGGGACTGCCGCACGGCCGCCAGCCGCGCCCTGTCGCCCTGGGCGGCCTTCAGCAGCTCCGCGGCGGCCGCCGGGCCGAGCCGCTCGTACAGCTTCTCGGTGTAGTCGGGGTCGCCGGCGTTGGCCTCCAGGTGCTTCCAGACCGTGTCCGGGACGGGACGGCCGTGCTGGACGGACGCGGCCACGGCCAGCGCGTCGGCCCTGGCGGCCCGGGCGGCGGCGGGCCGGTCGGGGAAGTTGCCGATGTCGCCGGCGCCGTGCGGGGTCGGCTGCGGGGCCGCCTTCGCGGGCGGGGTCCGGTGCGGCGGCGCCTTCACCGGCCGCGGCGCCCCCGCCGGGCCGCCGCCGGTCTTCCGCGGCGCCGGGGCCGGGGTGGGCGCCGGCGGCATGTCGATGCCTCCGCCGGGGGAGGGATGGGTGACCGCGAAGTTGTACCGGCGCGTCAGCATCCCGAGCTGCTCGGCGGCCCACCGCGCCACCTCGTCGGCCTGCCGGTACCCGGCCGCGGAGACGCCGGGCGGCGGGCGATGGCCGTTCAGCCACCCCTGGATCGCGTTCTGCGCGTCCTGGAGCTGCCTGATGACCTGGTTGAGCGCGGGCGGGTCGATTCCCCGGAACTGCGGGTCGCGCGCCGCCGGACCCGTCCGCATCTGCGTCGCCATCACCCCTCCGGTGCTCGGCCCCTGCGCCGTTTCCCGACTCCCCAGAATCACACCAGTGTCACTGGCTGTCGAGGGCCTTGCGCACCGATTCGGCATCGCGCGCCACGACGGCGCTCGCGTCCGTCACGACGATCGGACGCTGGATCAGCACCGGGTTCGCGACCATGATCTCGATCCAGCGGGCCCGGTCGCGTGCGAGGTCCTTGAGCCCGAGCTCCCTGGCGACGGGCTCGTTCAGCCGCGCCACGTCCCACGGCTCGGCGCCGATGCGGGCGAGGACCTCGTCCAGCTCCCGCGCCGTGGGCGGCTCGTCCAGGTAGCGGCGCTCGGTGTACTCCACGCCCGCCTCGTCCAGCGCGGTCTTGGCGGCGCGGCTCTTCGAGCAGCGCGGGTTGTGCCACAGTTCCATCACTCCACCCCTTCCCCTGCCCCGCCTGCCGTCACTCGACCTCGGCGGGGGTCCCGCCGGTGATCCTCAGCAGTTCGCCGTACGACGTCGGGAAGACGGTGTGCGGGTGCCCGCCCGCCGCCCACACCTCGTCGTGCCTGTCCAGCCAGACGTCCACCAGCGTACGGATCGGCTCCGGATGGCCGACCGGCGCGACGCCCCCGATCGGCTGGCCGGTCGCCTCCCGGACGAACTCCGGCGACGCCCGCCGCACCTTCGCCGCGCCCACCAGCGCCGCGACCTTCACCGTGTCGACGCGGTGCGCGCCGCTGGTCATCACCAGCAGCGGGGACCCGTCGGCGTCGAACACCAGGCTGTTGGCGATCGCGCCGACCTCGCAGCCCAGCTGCTCCGCCGCGGCCTGCGCCGTCCTCGCGGAGTCGGGCAGTTCGACGATCGCTCCCGTCGCGCCCAGGTCGAGCAGAGCCTTCGCGACGATTTCGGCATTCGGATGCATGGGTAGAACTTTAAGGTCAGCGCATGCGAGGGAGAGCGATCGACGTGCGGAAGAGCGCGGTTCTGCTGATCGCGGCCGTCGTCCTGACGGGCTGCGACGACATCGACGCGGCGGCTCCCGCCCCGTCGGAGGGGACGAAGACGAAGGCGACGCCGTCGAAGGCGCCGGCGACGCCCAAACCGAGTCCCACGCACCGCAAGCTGAAACCGGGCGCCAAGGGGCCCGACGTCAAGGCGCTCCAGCAGCGCCTCAAGGCATTGCACTACGACCCGGGGAAGGCCGACGGGAGGTACGGGCCGTCCACGCAGACGGCCGTGTGGGCGTTCCAGGCGGTGAACCGCCTCAAGCAGAAGAGCACGCTCTCCGCCTCGTTCTGGAGGGCCCTGGACGCCCCCAAGGAGCCTCGGCCGGTTGCCAAGAAGCGCGAGAGGAACCGCGTCGACGTGGATCTGAAGCGCCAGTACCTCGTCCTCTACAAGGACGGAAGGCCGCGGCTCATCACGCACGTGTCGTCAGGGTCGGGGGAGTACTACTGCGCCAAGGACCGGGGCGCCACCGTCGCGCGCTGCCGCTACGCCACGACCGGCACGGGCGACTTCCGGACCGGGCGCCGTGCCTCCGGCTGGGAGACCTCGCCCCTGGGGCAGCTCTACAACCCCATCTACTTCAACGGCGGCATCGCCTTCCACGGCGCCCTGGACGTGCCCCTGCACCCCGCCTCGCACGGCTGCGTCCGCATGCCGATGCACATCGCCGAGTACTTCCCCGACCTCGTCGGCACGGGCGTCCCCGTGCACGTCAGGCGGGCTCGCTAGCCTCCCCGCGAGCGCCGCGTCCGGGCCGCTGTCAACCCCGCTGACCTGCGGGATACGACACGCGTTCGAACACGTTGACGAATCGCCGTCAGGGCGGTTTACTGTGAAGCGCATCGAACTTATGTTCGATGTGGTGCGGGACTCGCGGCCCGCGCCAGGGCGACGTCCCGCCGATCGCGGTGTTTCGGCGGGGCCGACGGCCGGGCGGAGAGAGGGGAAGCTCTCCGCCCGGCCGGCCCGAGCCCCGGAAGGAGGCAGAGATGTCCGGAACGATGACCGCACGCGGAGTCCACTCCGCAGCCCAGTCCGTCCCGTCCCCCAGTCCTCGCCCACGCCACCGCCCGATGCCCGCGCCGCGCCCGGCGCACACGGCCGTCGGGCAGTTGCACGCCGCCCGCATGGGCCTCGCCGAGGCGGCCGAGGCCACCTCGCCGGCCGTCCGCTACGTGTGCGCCCACCTGGCGGCGCTGCGCGCGGCCGCCGCGGTCCTGGCGTCCAAGGAGCCTCTGGAGACCCATCGCCGCGGCCGTCCGCGCAGCGTCTGGGTGCTGCTGCCCGAGGCCGAGCCCGCGCTGCGGGAGTGGGCCGCCTTCTTCGCCGCCGGCGCCGACAAGCGCGCCGCCGCCGAGGCGGGCCTGCCGCGCGCCGTCACCCCGCGCGACGCGGAGGAGCTGCTGCACGACGCCGAGGTCTTCGTCACCCTCGTCGAGGACACCCTCGGCGTCGACGGGCAGCCCACGCTGCCCGTCCCCGAGGCCGGCTGAGCCACCCCGGAGGCCGTCCCCCTCCCCGGGCCGGCCCCGCCGGAGGCCGGGGGCGCCGCCCCGCCATGGGAGGCCGCGTCCCCCCTCCGGCGGCCGGACCGATCGCGCCGGAGGGTCCGCAACCCCCGAGCCGGCCCCTCCGGCGCGGTCTCACCCCGGTCGCGGCACGGCGGAGGGCGGTTGGTAGACATGGCCGGATGTCCGACCTACTGCCGCTGGACGGGATGCGCGTCATCGAGCTGTCCAGCTTCGTCGCGACGCCGCTGGGCGGGATGACCCTGGCGCAGCTCGGCGCGGACGTCATCCGCGTCGACCAGATCGGCGGCGGGCCCGACATCGACCGGTGGCCGCTCGCGCCGTCCGGCCGCAGCCTGTACTGGGCCGGGCTGAACAAGGGCAAGCGGTCGGTCGCCGTCGACCTGCGCTCGCCCGAAGGCCGCGAGCTGGTCGCCGGACTCGTCGCGCACGGCGGGGCGGTCCTGACCAACGCGCCGCCGCGGCCGGGGCTGTCCTACGAGGAGCTGAGGGCCGTGCGGCCCGACCTGATCCACGTCCGGCTGCAGGGGACCCGGGAGGGCGGCAACGCCGTCGACTACACGGTGAACGCCGCCACGGGCTTCCCGTCGATCACGGGTCCGGCCGGTCAGGATGCCCCCGTCAACCACGCGCTGCCCGCGTGGGACGTGGCGTGCGGCCTCTACATGGCCGTCGGGCTGCTGGCGGCGGAGCGGCACCGGCTGCGCACCGGCGAGGGCCGGCAGATCCGGGTCGCGTTGCGGGACGTCGCCCTGGCCACCGCGGGGAACCTCGGGTACCTCGCGGAGGCCCAGCTCGGCGAGTCCCGGGAGCGGCTGGGCAACCACCTCTTCGGCGACTTCGGGCGCGACTTCGCCACGGCCGACGGACGGGTCATGGTGGCGGTCCTCACGGTCCGGCACTGGCGCGACCTGGTCGAGGCGACCGGCCTCGGCGAGGTGGTCGGAGCCCTCGAACGCGCCCTGGGCGCCGACTTCCGCCGCGCCGGCGACCGCTACGGCCACCGCGAGGCGCTGGGAGGCGTGCTCGCGTCGTGGTTCGCCTCCCGCACCTGCGAGCAGGTCGCGGAGGGGCTGGAGCGCACGTCCGTCCTGTGGTCCCGCTACCGCGACTTCGCGGAGGTGGCCGCCGGACTGCGCGACGAGCCGCTCATGGCGCCGCTCGACCAGCCGGGTGTGGGCCTCCACCTGGCCCCGGGCTCGCCCGTGCGGTTCGGCGGGTCCTCGCCGCCGCCGGTTCCCGCGCCCACCCTCGGCGAGCACACGGACGAGGTGCTCCGGGACGTCCTGGGCCTGCCCCCCGAGCGCGTCGAGGCCCTGCGCGGCAACGGGACGATCATGGGTTTGTGACGCGGACGATCGTGGAAATCCTTCTGGCAGGCATTCCGAACCGTGGGTCTCGGCTGGCCTGCCGTTGACGGTCCGGCCTTCGAGCCCCGCCGCGTCCGTACGACGAAGGGATCCGCCGGATGGCCCTCGACGCCGCCCCGGAGCAGTCCGCACCCGCCCGCATCCCGCATCCGCTCGACAGCGACGCCGACGGCGTCAACCGGCCGGGGCTGCACAAGAACCCGCGCTACCACGAGATCCGCGAGACCGGCACCGGCGTCGCCGAGGTGCGGCGCCACGACGGCACCACGGCCAAGCTCGTCACCCGCTACCACGACGTCGAGCAGGTGCTGCGCGACCAGGAGGCGTTCTCCCGGGAGGCGGCCCTCGACGCCGACGCCGTCGACCTCGAAGGGACGATGCTGGGCCTGGACATGGAGAACCACGCGGCCGTCCGCGGCGCCGTCAAGGACTGGTTCTCGCCGCAGGCCACCGAGCGGCTGCGGCGCAAGGCGCAGGAGCGGGCGGCCGCGCAGCTGACGGCGATGCTCGCGGGCGAGGAGCCCGCCGACCTCGTCACGGCCTTCGCGCTGCCGTTCTCGCTCGACCTGATCTGCGACATGATGGGGCTGCCCCAGGAGGACCGGCTGCGCTTCCACGCCTGGGGCGACGCGTTCCTCGGCACCAGCGCCCAGACCCGTGTTGACGCGGCCGAGGCGCAGACGGCGATGGTCGGCTACCTCGGCGGCCTCGTGGAGGAGCGGCGGCGCGACCCGTCCGAGGATCTGCTGTCCCAGGTCGCCGAGGGCGCCGCGGGCCTGCCGTTCGACCGCCAGGTCAAGCTGCCGATGACGCTCGTGCTCGGCGGCTGGGAGACCGTGGCGAGCAGCATCGGCACGCAGATCCACGTCCTGCTCACCCACCCCTACGAGGACCACGAGACCGCCTACGGCTACCTCAGCGCGCATCCCGAGGCCGTCCCCGGCGCGGTCACCGAGCTGGAGCGCCTGTTCTCCACGACCGCGGCGGACGACCTGCCGCGCCGGGTCACGCGCGAGGTGACGCTGCCGAGCGGCGAGCGGCTCGCGCCCGGAGACCTGGTCATCCCGTCCCACGACGCCGCGAACTGCGACCCGCGCGTCTTCACCGACCCGCACCGCATGGACTTCGGCCGCACCCCGAACCGGCACCTGTCCTTCGGCTACGGCCCGCACCACTGCATCGGGCGCCACCTCGGGCACATGGAGGTGGAGACGGCCGTCGCGCTGCTGACCCGCGAGCTGCCGTCCCTGCGGCTGGCAGTGCCGTCGGACGAGATCACCCGCAAGCCGGGCCACGTCATCAACGGGCCCTCCGCCCTCCCGGTCGCCTGGTCCTCGCCCGCGGACTGACGGCCTTCCCGCGTCCGGCACGGCGGTGGAGAGATCCTCAGCGGCGGCGGCGCCGGTAGCCGACGGCAAGGCGGGAGCGGGGTGGTTCGTCCCACTATGAGATTGTTAGGGGGGCGAACTTCGGGAGGACGCGGTGACGGGGCGGGGCGGGCGCGGGCTGGTCCCCCTGCTGGCCTTCCTCGGCGTGATGGCCTACTCGCTCTCGATGGCCGTGGTGACGCCCGCGCTGCCGCAGATCCAGCACGGGCTGCACACGACCCCGGCGGGCGCGGCGTGGGCGCTCACGTCGATGACGCTGTCCGCGGCCGTGGCCACGCCGGTGGTCGGGCGGCTCGGCGACCTGTACGGGGCGCGGCGCGTGCTGCTCGCCGTGCTCGCGGTCGCCACCGCCGGGACGCTCGTCGCGGCGCTGGCCGGGACGGTGCCGGTCATGCTCGCCGGGCGCGTCCTGTCCGGCGTCGGCGGCGGCGTCTTCCCGCTGGCGTACACGATCATCCGGGACGTCCTGCCGCCCGCCCGGCGGGCCCCGGCCGTCGGGCTCATGTCGTCCATGCTCGGCCTCGGCGGCGCCGTGTCGTGGTGCCTGGCAGGGCCGATCATCGACCTGCTCGGCTGGCGCTGGCTGCTGTGGGTGCCGGTCGTCGGGCTGGTGCCCGGCGTCGTCCTGGCCTGGTGGATCGTTCCGGCCGGACACCGCGGCGAGGGCCCGCGCCCGGCGGCGAGGGTCGACTGGTGGGGCGCCGCCCTCTTCGCCGCCTGGCTGGTGGCCGCGCTCACCGCCCTCACCGAGGGGATGAACTGGGGCTGGACGTCCCCCGGCGTCCTCGGGCTCCTCGCGCTCGCGCTGGCGGCGGCCGGCGCCTGGCTGTGGGTGGAGGGCCGCGTCCGCGAGCCCCTGATCGACCTGCGCCTCATGCGGGTGCGCGGGGTGTGGACGGCGAACGCCGCCTCGCTCCTGTCCGGCTACGCCCTGATGGCGGGCGGGCTGCTGTTCCCCCTGCTCGTCCAGCTCCCGGAGGGCACCGGGTACGGCTTCGGTGGGACGGCCACCCAGGCGGCGCTGCTCCAGCTCCCCGCCAGCGTCGGCATGACCGTCGCGGGCATGACGGCGGGCCTGCTCGACCGGCGCGTCGGCTCCCGCGCGGTGCTGCTCGGCGGCGCGGCGACGACCGGCCTCGGTTACGCGTTCGTGGCGGTCGAGCACGGCGCCATGTGGCAGCTCTACGTGGGCGGCCTGGCGCGGGGCGTCGGCCTCGGCTTCGCCTACGCCGCCGTGGCGACCCTGGTGGTCGCGGCCGTCCCGCCGGGGGAGACCGGCGTGGCCACCGGCATCAACACGCTGCTGCGGACGGTCGGAGCGTCCCTCGGCACGCAGGTCAGCGCGGTCATCGTCGTGGCCGTCCCCGGCGAGGGCGGGTTCTCCGCCGGGTTCGCGGTGAGCGCCGCCGTCATGGCGGCCGTCCTCCCGCTGGCCCTGCTCGTCCCGCGCCCGGGGCGGCGGCGCGCACGCGGAACGGGGCCCGGCGCGGTGCCGGACCCCGTCACGGTCGTGCGGTGAAGCAGGTCGTGCGGTGGAACAGGTCGTGCGGTGAAGCAGGTCGTGCGGTGGAACAGGTGGTGCGGTGACTCAGAACGACTCGACGGCGCGGCGCGCCTCCGGGTCGAGGACGCCCCAGCCGATCAGCTCCTCGGTGAGCTCGGTCGGGGACTTGTCATAGATGACCGCGAGTGATCGCAGGTCCTCCTGACGGATGGACAGGACCTTTCCGTTGTAGTCGCCCCGCTGGCTCTGGATCGTCGCGGCGTAGCGGGCGAGAGGACCGGCCTTGTCTTTCGGAAGCTGCTGCAACCGCTCTAGATCGATCACGAGCTTGGGTGTAGGCCCGAGCGGGCTCGGCGCGGCTCCGCCGGGCAGCAACTCGGAAACCGGCACGCCATAGAAATCGGCGAGCTCGGCCAGCTTCTGAACGGTGACGGCGCGGTCGCCCCGCTCGTACGAACCCACGACGACGGCCTTCCAGCGGCCGCGTGACTTCTCTTCCACACCGTGCAGGGACAGGCCCTGCTGGGTGCGGATGGCGCGCAGGCGCGCGCCGAGAGCCTTTGCATATTCAGACGGCATGATGCGGCCCCCCAGGCTCACTTTCGTCGTCGTCGAACCCCGGCTGTCACCGGGGGGAGACAGATTCGCGAAGCCAGGGGGCCTCAGGACTCTGTCTCCAGGGATGGTTACGGACAGTGACGGTAAAACGGGTACGGCCCCAGGTCAAGCTGATTGGAAAAAAGCGGTCGAATCCGCAGGACTCGATCCGGGCCGTCCGGATCGCGGCCGGCCCGTGCGGGCGGGGGTGCGGCGGCCCGCGCGGGCGGCCGCCCCGGCCTCCGGGACGCCTCGTAATGTGACCCCTCTCACCTGCGAAGACGGGGACCGGGCCGGGGTGCGGGGCAGGCGGGGCCGGCTGCTAACGTGTGGGGGACACGACGTCCTTTAAGGCCCGTCCCGTGAGGCGGGGAAGGAGGTTTCGGCGGTGAATGCTGCCTCCAGGCAGGAGCATCGCGTGGCGGACGGTGACCCCCGGCCCAAGGCCGTTCTGGAGGGTCCCGACATCAGGCGCGCGCTGACCCGCATCGCACACGAGATCCTCGAGCGGACCAAGGGCGGCCACGACGTCCTGCTGCTCGGCATCCAGACCCGGGGCGTGACGCTGGCCGAGCGGCTCGCCGGCGCCCTGCGCGAGGTCGAGGGCCGCCCGGTGCCCTGGGGCTCGCTCGACGTGACCATGTACCGGGACGACCTGCGGATGCGGCCCGCCCGCGCCCTCGGCCGCACGGAGCTGCCCCCCGAGGGGATCGACGACAGGGTCGTCGTGCTCGTCGACGACGTGCTGTTCTCCGGGCGCACGGTGCGCGCCGCGCTGGACTCGCTGAACGACCTCGGCCGGCCCCGCGCCGTCCAGCTGGCGGTGCTGGTGGACCGCGGGCACCGGCAGCTGCCGATCCGCGCCGACTACGTGGGCAAGAACCTGCCCACCTCGATGCGCGAGACCGTGAAGGTCCTGCTGGACGAGAACGACGGGCGCGACGCGGTGCTGCTCGGCCCGACGGGGGGTACCGAATGAACCGCCACCTGATCTCCGCCGCCGACCTCACCCGCGACGACGCGCTGCTCGTCCTCGACACGGCCGAGGAGCTCGCGCAGATCGCGGGCCGCTCCATCAAGAAGCTGCCGACGCTGCGCGGCCGGACGGTCGTCAACCTGTTCTTCGAGGACTCCACCCGCACCCGCATCTCGTTCGAGGCCGCGGCCAAGCGGCTGTCCGCCGATGTGATCAACTTCTCCGCCAAGGGCTCCAGCGTCTCCAAGGGCGAGAGCCTGAAGGACACGGCGCTCACCCTGGAGGCGATGGGCGCGGACGGCGTCGTCATCCGGCACAACGCCTCGGGCGCGCCGCACCGGCTGGCCGGCTGGGTGCGGGGGAGCGTGGTCAACGCCGGCGACGGCACCCACGAGCACCCCACGCAGGCGCTGCTGGACGCGTTCACGATGCGCAAGCGCCTGGGCGATCTGGAGGGCCGCAAGGTCACGATCGTCGGCGACGTGCTGCACAGCCGCGTGGCACGATCCAACGTCCTGCTGCTGGACACGCTCGGCGCCGACGTCACCGTGGTCGCGCCGCCGACCCTGCTGCCGGTCGCGATCGACACCTGGCCCTGCTCGGTGTCCTACGACCTGGACGCGGTCATCCCGAAGAGCGACGTGATCATGATGCTGCGCGTCCAGCAGGAGCGCATGAACGCCGCCTACTTCCCGACGGTGCGCGAGTACAGCCGCCGCTACGGGCTGGACGCCGAGCGCATGGCCGAGCTGCCCGACCACGCCATCGTCATGCACCCCGGGCCGATGAACCGCGGCGTCGAGATCGCCGCCGAGGTCGCCGACTCGGTCCGCTCCACGATCGTCGAGCAGGTCGCCAACGGCGTCAGCGCGCGCATGGCCGTCCTCTACCTGCTGCTCGGAGGCTCCGAGCCCGCCATCGGCCAGGAGGTCCCCCAGTGAGCACCCACATCATCAAGGGCGCCCGGATCCTCGGCGGCCGGACCGCCGACATCCTCGTCCGTAACGGCGCGATCGCCGCGGTCGGGACCGGCCTGGACGAGGCCGGCGCCGAGGTCGTCGACGCCGCCGGGCTCGTGGCCCTGCCCGGCCTCGTCGACCTGCACACCCACCTGCGCGAGCCGGGCCGCGAGGACGCCGAGACCGTCGAGTCCGGCACGCGGGCCGCCGCGAGGGGCGGGTTCACCGCCGTCCACGCGATGGCCAACACCGACCCCGTCGCCGACACGGCCGGCGTGGTCGAGCAGGTGTGGCGCCTCGGGCGCGAGGCCGGGTACTGCGACGTCCAGCCGGTCGGGGCGGTCACCCGCGGCATCGCCGGCGAGCAGCTCGCCGAGCTGGGCGCGATGGCCGACTCCGCCGCCGGGGTGCGGGTCTTCTCCGACGACGGGCACTGCGTGTCGGACGCGGTCATCATGCGCCGGGCCCTGGAGTACGTGAAGGCGTTCGACGGCGTCGTCGCCCAGCACGCCCAGGAGCCGCGCCTCACCGAGGGCGCCCAGATGAACGAGGGCGAGATGTCCGCGGCGCTCGGCCTGCGCGGCTGGCCCGCCGTCGCCGAGGAGGCGATCATCGCCCGGGACGTGCTGCTGGCCCAGCACGTCGGGTCGCGGCTGCACGTGTGCCACGTCTCCACGGCCGGCTCGGTGGAGATCATCCGCTGGGCCAAGAGCAAGGGCTGCCCGGTGACCGCCGAGGTCACCCCCCACCACCTGCTGCTGAACGACGCCAAGGCCGGGTCCTACGACCCGATCTTCAAGGTCAACCCGCCGCTGCGCACCGCCGACGACGTCACCGCGCTGCGGCATGCCCTCGCCGACGGGACGATCGACTGCGTCGCCACCGACCACGCCCCCCACCCGGTCGAGGCCAAGGAGACCGAGTGGGCCGTGGCCGCCATGGGCATGATCGGTCTGGAGACGGCGCTGCCGGTCGTCCAGGAGGCCATGATCGAGACCGGTCTGCTCGACTGGGCCGGGGTCGCCGACCGCATGTCGGTCCGCCCCGCCCGCATCGGCCGCCTCTCCGGACAGGGACGTCCGCTGGAGGCCGGCTCCCCCGCCAACATCACGCTGTACGACCCGGCGCCGCGCCGCGCCGTCGACCCGTCGGCGATGACCTCCAAGAGCCGCAACACCCCGTTCGCGGGGCTGGAGCTGCCCGGACGGGTCGTCGCGACGTTCCTGCGCGGCAAGCCGACCGTCCTCGAAGGGAAGCTCCAATGAACCCTGCTCTGCTCGTTCTGGAAGACGGCAGGGTGTTCCGCGGGGCCGCGTACGGTGCCGAGGGCGAGACCTTCGGCGAGATGGTCTTCAACACCGGCATGACCGGCTACCAGGAGACCCTGACCGACCCCTCGTACGCGCGCCAGATCGTGGCGATGACGTCCCCCCACATCGGCAACACCGGCGTCAACGCCGAAGACCCCGAGTCGCGCCGCATCCAGGTGGCCGGCTACGTGGTGCGCGAGCCCGCCCGCGTGGCGTCCAACTGGCGCGCCACGGGCTCGCTCGGCTCGGCGCTGCGCGAGCAGGGGGTGGTGGGCATCGCCATCCCCGGCACGCGGGCGCTGACGCGGCACCTGCGCGACCGGGGCGCGATGCGCGCCGGCATCTTCAGCGGCGCGGACGCCGCTCTCGCCGGAGAGGACGCCCTCGTCGAGCGCGTCCGGCAGAGCCCCTCGATGGAGGGCGCCGACCTGGCCCGGGACGTCTCCACCCGGGAGCCCTACGTCATCCCGGCGCGGGGCGAGAAGCGCTACACGGTCGCGGCCGTCGACCTCGGCATCAAGTCGATGACGCCGTACCGGATGTCCGAGCGGGGCTGCGAGGTGCACGTCCTGCCGGCGACCAGCACGGCCGGCGACATCCTCGCCCTCGCCCCCGACGGCGTGTTCTTCTCCAACGGCCCCGGGGACCCGGCCGCCGCGGACTACGCCGTCGACGCGCTGCGGGGCGTCCTCGACACCGGGACGCCGTTCTTCGGGATCTGCTTCGGCAACCAGATCTTCGGCCGCGCGCTCGGCCTCGGCACCTACAAGCTGAGGTTCGGGCACCGGGGCATCAACCAGCCCGTCCAGGACCGGACGACCGGCAAGGTCGACGTGTCGGCGCACAACCACGGGTTCGCCGTGGACGCGCCCGCCGACGGGCCGTTCGCCACCCCCTACGGGCCCGGCGAGGTCAGCCACGTCAACCTGAACGACGGGTGCGTCGAGGGGCTGAGGCTGCTGGAGCGCCCGGCGTTCAGCGTCCAGTACCACCCGGAGGCCGCGGCCGGCCCGCACGACGCCTCCGGCCTCTTCGACCGTTTCTGCGAACTGATGGAGGCGTCGAAGTAATGCCGCGCCGCGAAGATCTGAACTCCGTCCTCGTCATCGGCTCCGGGCCGATCGTCATCGGGCAGGCGTGCGAGTTCGACTACTCCGGCACCCAGGCGTGCCGGGTGCTCAAGGCCGAGGGCCTGCGGGTCACGCTGGTGAACAGCAACCCGGCCACGATCATGACCGACCCCGAGTTCGCCGACGCGACCTACGTCGAGCCGATCACCCCGGAGGTCGTCGAGAAGATCATCGCCAAGGAGCGGCCGGACGCGCTGCTGCCCACCCTCGGCGGCCAGACGGCCCTGAACACCGCCATCGCGCTCTACGAGAGCGGCGTCCTGGCCAAGTACGAGGTCGAGCTGATCGGCGCCGACGTGGACGCGATCCAGGCCGGGGAGAACCGCGAGCGGTTCAAGGAGGTCGTCGCCAAGGTCGCCCGCGAGCAGGGCCTGAACGCCGAGTCCGCCCGGTCGGTCATCTGCCACTCGATGGCGGACTGCCTGGCGGCGGCGGGCGAGCTCGGCTACCCCCTCGTCGTCCGGCCGTCGTTCACGATGGGCGGGCGCGGCTCCGGCTTCGCCCACGACGAGGACGACCTGCGCCGCATCGCCGGGGCCGGTCTGGACGCGTCCCCGACCGGCGAGGTGCTTCTGGAGGAGTCGATCCTCGGCTGGAAGGAGTACGAGCTGGAGGTCATGCGCGACCGCCGCGACAACGTGGTGATCGTGTGCTCGATCGAGAACCTCGACCCGATGGGCGTGCACACCGGCGACTCGATCACCGTCGCCCCCGCGCTGACGCTGACCGACCGCGAGTACCAGAACATGCGGGACGTCGCGATCGCGGTGATCCGCGAGGTCGGCGTCGACACCGGCGGCTGCAACATCCAGTTCGCCGTGCACCCCGGCACCGGCCGGATGATCGTCATCGAGATGAACCCGCGGGTGTCGCGGTCCTCGGCCCTGGCCTCCAAGGCCACCGGCTTCCCCATCGCCAAGATCGCGGCGAAGCTGGCCATCGGATACACGCTGGACGAGATCCCGAACGACATCACCCGCGAGACGCCCGCCTCGTTCGAGCCGACGCTCGACTACGTCGTGGTGAAGGTGCCCCGGTTCGCGTTCGAGAAGTTCCCCGGGGCCGACGGCACGCTCACCACGCACATGAAGTCCGTGGGCGAGGCCATGGCCATCGGGCGGTGCTTCACCGAGGCCCTGCAGAAGGCCCTGAGGTCCCTGGAGCAGAAGGGCACCTCGTTCAGCTGGGCGGGCGACGCCGACGCCGCCGCGCTCGTCGAGTCGGCCCGCCGCCCCCACGACGGGCGGCTCAGGGACGTCCAGCGCGCGCTCTGGGCCGGAGCCACCGTCGAGGAGCTCTACGAGGCGACCGGCATCGACCCCTGGTTCCTGGACCAGATCGCCGCCATCAACGAGGTCGCGGAGGAGATCCGCACCGCCGACGACGCCCTCACCAAGGACAAGCTGCTGCGCGCCAAGCGGCACGGGTTCTCCGACGCGCAGATCGGCGAGCTGCGCAACCTCTCCGAAGAGGTCGTGCGCGAGCTGCGCCACGCCCTCGGCATCCGCCCCGTCTACCTGACCGTGGACACCTGCGCCGCCGAGTTCGAGGCGCAGACCCCCTACCTCTACTCCGCCTACGACGAGGAGACCGAGGTACCGCCGGGCGCCAAGCCGAAGGTCATCATCCTGGGCAGCGGCCCCAACCGCATCGGCCAGGGCGTCGAGTTCGACTACTCCTGCGTCCACGCGTCGTTCACGCTGGCCGAGGCGGGCTACGAGACCGTGATGGTCAACTGCAACCCCGAGACGGTCTCCACCGACTACGACACCTCCGACCGGCTCTACTTCGAGCCCCTCACGCTGGAGGACGTGCTGGAGGTCGTCTACGCGGAGCAGCGGTCCGGCGAGGTCGCGGGCGTCATCGTCCAGCTCGGCGGCCAGACGCCCCTCGGCCTCGCCCAGAAGCTGAAGGACGCCGGCGTGCCGATCGTGGGCACCTCGCCGGAGAGCATCCACCTCGCCGAGGAGCGCGGGGCGTTCGGACGCGTCCTGCACCGGGCGGGGCTGCTCGCGCCCAAGCACGGCACGGCCACGTCCTACCAGGAGGCGCGGGAGATCGCCGCCGAGATCGGCTACCCCGTCCTCGTCCGCCCGTCCTACGTGCTCGGCGGGCGCGGCATGGAGATCGTGTACGACGACTCCACGCTGGAGTCGTACATGGCCCGCGCCACCGAGGCCAGCCCCGAGCACCCCGTCCTGGTCGACCGCTTCCTGGACGAGGCCATCGAGATCGACGTGGACGCGCTGTTCGACGGCGAGGAGCTGTACCTCGGCGGCGTGATGGAGCACATCGAGGAGGCCGGCATCCACTCCGGCGACTCGGCGTGCGCCCTGCCGCCCATCACGCTGGGGCACGACGACATCCGCCGCATCCGCGAGTCGACGGAGGCGCTCGCGCGCGGCGTCGGCGTGCGCGGGCTGATGAACGTCCAGTACGCGCTGTCCGCGGGCGTCCTGTACGTGCTGGAGGCGAACCCGCGGGCCTCCCGCACGGTGCCGTTCGTCTCCAAGGCGACCGCCGTGCCGCTCGCCAAGGCGGCGGCCCGCGTGATGATGGGCACGACCATCGCCGAGCTGCGCGCCGAGGGCATGCTGCCCGAGGCCGGCGACGGCGGGACCCTGCCGCTGGACGCGCCGATCGCGGTGAAGGAGGCCGTCCTGCCCTTCGACCGGTTCCGCAACGAGCACGGGCAGGGCGTCGACATCGTCCTCGGCCCCGAGATGCGCTCCACCGGCGAGGTCATGGGCATCGACGAGGTGTTCGGCACCGCGTTCGCCAAGTCGCAGCAGGCCGCGTACGGGTCGCTGCCGACCAAGGGGCGCGCGTTCGTGTCCGTCGCGAACCGCGACAAACGGCACATGGTGTTCCCCGTGAAGCGCCTGGCTGACCTGGGCTTTGAGATTCTTGCCACGGAAGGGACCGCGGAGGTCCTGCGCCGCAACGGCGTGCGTGCCAAGATCGTGCGCAAGCACAGCGAGGGTCCGGGCCCGTCCGGCGAGCCCACGATCGTGCGGCGCGTCCTGGACGGCGAGGTCGACCTCATCGTCAACACTCCCTTCGGCAGCCCCGGCCAGTCCGGGCCGCGGCTCGACGGCTACGAGATCCGTACCGCGGCCGTGCTGCGGGGCGTACCGTGCGTGACGACCGTCCAGGGGCTCGCGGCGGCCGGGTCGCGGCAGTCGAACGTCTCCTACGACTGGTCCGGCTTCGTCGCGGAGATCGACCCGTCC
>NZ_JBEZJP010000098.1:0-22647 GCF_040653175.1 Actinomadura sp. NPDC048032 | reverse complement strand
GTCCGACCGGCCGCCAGCCGGGCGGACTACACCGCCGAACGCGCCTCGCTCATCGTGCGGCAGGGGCTGTGCGCCTGCGCCGCTCCGGACCCGGCCCGCGCCGCCCTGGCCGCCGCCCGCGCCTCCCGCGCCGACGCCCTCGACAGCTGGCTGGCCTCCCTCCTGGCCTCCGCGCCGTCCGCGGAGGGGGTGGCGCTCGTCGCGGTCGGGAGCCACGCCCGCCGCGAGCTGACGCCCGGCGGCGACCTCGACCTCGTCCTGCTGCACCGCGGCCTGGCCGGCGTCGCGGAGATCGCCGACCGCGTCTGGTACCCGATCTGGGACTCCGGGCAGCGGCTCGACCACTCCGTCCGCACCGTTGCCGAAGCCCAGACCGTGGCGCGAGGCGACATGAAGGCCGCCCTCGGCCTTCTGTCGGCGCGCCGCATCGCCGGAGACAGCGCCCTCGTCGACGAGCTGCGCGCCGCCGTCCTCGCCGACTGGCGCGCGGACGCGCCCACCCGGCTGGCGGAGCTGTCGGCGATGTGCCGCGAGCGCTGGGAGACCCACGGCGAACTGGCGTTCCTGCTCGAACCCGACCTGAAAGAGGCCCACGGCGGGCTGCGGGACGTTCACGTCATGCACGCCGTCGCCGCGTCCTGGGTGGCCTCCGCCCCGGACGCCCGGGTTCGCGCCGCCCACGACCTCCTCCTCGACATCCGGCACGCGCTCCACCAGGTCACCGGCCGCTCCACCGACCGCCTCGTCCTCCAGGAGCAGGAGGCCGTGGCCCGCACCCTCGGTCTCCCGGACGCCGACGTCCTGCAGCGCTCGATCGTCGAGGCCGCCCGCACCGTCACCTACGGGGCGTCCCACCTGTGGCGCCGCGTCGACAACTTCACCAGGGCCAAGCACCGGCAGCCTCCCGGTGTCCCGCAGACCGCTGGCCGGCGCGGTGTGGAGCGCAGGCCGGTCGGGGACGGCGCCGTCGAGCACGAGGGGGAGGTCGTCCTCGCGCGGAACGCCGATCTGAACGACCCGGCCCTCATCCTGCGCGTCGCCGCCGCCGCCGCCCAGACGGGCCTGCCCCTCGCTCCCGCCACGGTCGCCCGCCTCGCCGAGCACGCCGCCCTCCCGCCCGTCCCCTGGCCCGCCGAGGCCCGCGACGCGCTCGTCTCCCTGCTCGGCGCCGGTCCCCCCGCCATCGCCGTCTGGGAGGCCCTCGACCAGGCCGGGCTGATCGTCCGGCTGCTGCCCGACTGGGAGCGCGTCCGCAACCGCCCGCAACGCAACCCCGTCCACCGCTTCACCGTCGACCGCCACCTCGTCGAGACCGCCGCCGGCGCCGCCGCCCTGACCCGCGAGGTGGCCCGCCCCGACCTGCTCCTGATCGGCGCCCTCCTGCACGACATCGGCAAGGGCGGGCCGGGCGACCACTCCACCTCCGGCGCCGTCATCGCCCGCGACATCGGCGCCCGCCTCGGCCTCCCGGAGGACGACGTCCGCGTCCTCGAAACGCTCGTCCGCCACCACCTGCTGCTCCCCGAGACCGCGACCCGCCGCGACATCGACGACCCGGTGACCGTCCAGACCGTCACCGCCGCCGTGTCCGGGGCGCCCGGTCGCGAGCGCGAGGTCGTCGACCTCCTCGCCGCCCTCGCCGTCGCCGATGGCGGCGCCACCGGCCCCGCCGCCTGGGGCGCCTGGAAGGCCGGCCTCGTCGCCGAACTCGCCCGCCGCGCCGCCGCCGTGCTCTCCGGCGGCACGCCCCCGCCCGCTCCCGCGCTCACCGCCGACCACCTCGCCCTGGCCCGCCACGACGGCGCCGCCGTCCGCGTGACGGGCTCCCGGATCACCATCGCCGCCCCCGACCGTCCGGGACTGCTCTGGCGCGCCGCCGGCGTCCTCGCCCTGCACCGCCTGGCCGTCAAGACCGCGCGCGTGATCTCCTCCCCGGCGGCCTCGCCGGCCCAGACGGCGGTCCTGGACTTCACGGCCGTCCCCGAGTACGGGACCCCGCCGGACCCGGCCGGTCTGGAGGCGGACCTGCGCAGGATGCTCGCCGGGCGCCTCGACGTGGCCGAGCGCCTCGAACGGCGGGCGCGGTCGGTCCGGATCCGGCCCGGCGTCACGGTGCCGCCCCCGCGCGTCATGATCGTGGACGACGCGTCGCGGACCGCCACCGTCGTCGAGGTCCGGGCGCACGACCGCCCCGGACTGCTGTGGCGCGTCGGGCAGGCGCTCGGATCCTGCGGCCTGCAGGTCCGCGCGGCCCAGGTCGACACCCTCGGCGCCGAGGCCGTGGACGTCTTCTACGTGGTCGACGACCACGGCCGCCCGCTCGACGATCCCGACGCTCTGGCCGCCGTCCGGGCCCGGGTTCTGAGAACCCTCCACTGAACGGGTTTCCGGAGGGGGCAGGGCTCGCCCGGTGACCCGATACGCTGATAGGCGATCCCAGAAGCTTTCCAAGGACGGTCCAGACACGTGTTCGAGACGCTCTCCGACCGGTTGACGACGGTCTTCTCGTCGCTGCGCAGCAAGGGCCGGCTCTCCGAGGCCGACATCAACGCGACGGCCCGCGAGATCCGGATCGCGCTCCTCGAGGCCGACGTCGCGCTCCCCGTGGTCAAGGACTTCATCGCGCAGATCAAGGAGCGGGCGCAGGGCTCGGAGGTCTCGCAGGCGCTGAACCCGGCGCAGCAGGTCGTCAAGATCGTCAACGAGGAGCTCATCACCATCCTCGGTGGCGAGACCCGGCGGATCCGGCTGGCCAAGACCCCGCCGACCGTGATCATGCTCGCGGGCCTGCAGGGCGCCGGCAAGACCACCCTCGCCGGCAAGCTGGCCCGCTGGCTGAAGCAGGAGGGCCACACGCCGATGCTGGTGGCGGCCGACCTCCAGCGTCCCAACGCCGTCCAGCAGCTCCAGGTCGTCGGCGAGCGGGCCGGGGTCCCGGTGTTCGCGCCCGAGCCGGGCAGCGGCGTCGGCGACCCCGTCGACGTGGCGCGCCGCTCGATCGACCAGGCCCGGCACGCCCAGCACGACGTCGTCGTCATCGACACCGCCGGCCGCCTCGGCATCGACGCCGAGATGATGCAGCAGGCCATCGACATCCGCGACGCCGTCCAGCCCGACGACATCCTGTTCGTCGTCGACGCCATGGTCGGCCAGGACGCGGTCAACACCGCCCAGGCCTTCATGGACGGTGTCGGCTTCGACGGCGTCGTCCTCACCAAGCTCGACGGCGACGCGCGCGGCGGCGCGGCCCTGTCCGTCCGGCACATCACCGGACGCCCCATCATGTTCGCCTCCACGGGCGAGAAGCTCGAGGACTTCAGCGTCTTCCACCCGGACCGCATGGCGGGCCGGATCCTCGACATGGGCGACATCCTCACCCTGATCGAGCAGGCCGAGCAGGCGTTCGACGCCGAGCAGGCCGAGAAGATGTCCAGCAAGTTCGCCTCGGGCGAGGACTTCACGCTCGAGGACTTCCTCGAGCAGATGATGATGATCCGCAAGCTGGGCCCGATCGGGAACCTGCTCGGGATGATGCCGGGCATGGGCCAGGTCCGCGACCAGATCAGCCAGATCGACGACCGGGACCTGGACCGCATCGCCGCGATCATCCGCTCGATGACCCCGCAGGAGCGCGCCCAGCCGAAGATCATCAACGGCTCGCGGCGGGCCCGCATCGCCAAGGGCTCCGGCGTCGGCGTCGGCGAGGTCAGCAGCCTGGTCACCCGGTTCTTCGACGCGCAGAAGATGATGCGCCAGATGGCCGGCGGCATGGGCCTGCCCGGCATGCCCGGCGGCCGCCGCAAGGCGGCCAAGGCGGCGAAGGCGGCCAAGAACAAGAAGGGCAAGCAGCGCAGCGGCGACCCCCGCAAGCGCGCCGCGGGCAAGCCCTCCCAGGAGCAGGCCCCCGCGGCCGAGGGCATGCCGAAGGGCCTCCCGCCCGGCCTCGGTGGCGGCCAGCTCCCGCCCGGCCTGGGCGGCGGCCAGCTCCCGCCCGGCTTCCAGATGCCCGACCTGAACAAGCTCCAGAGCCGCAAAAAGAAATAGCCCGTCCCCGAAGGCCCCGCCGCAGACACAACCCCCTGCGGCGGGGCCCTCAAGCCTCCGCCGCCCCCGCCCAGCGCACAGCCCCACCACCACGCCAAGCCAAAGAGGCTGACGCCCAAGCCGCACGCCCGGCCCACGCCACCCAGACCCGCCCCACAACCCACGAACAGCCCCCGGCTGATACGCCGCCGTGACGCGTGGAAATTCGCAGCGTGGTCGCCCACAAGATGAAACAAAGATCTACCGAAGAACGCACCCCGGCACTCCCGGAATCTAGCCAGGGACGCTCGTCCCAATGCCCGTCTCTCCCACAGCAGCCTTCCTGGAGCCTGGCCCGGGGTGTTCGTCCCGCTGCGCGGCTCTCGCGCAGCGGCCGTTCCTGAGCGCCTGACCAGAGACGTTCTTTTAGGGCCTGGCCTGGGACGCTCCTTCCGGGGGGCCTGGCCCGGGTACTTGTTGGGAGCGCGGCTCTCGCTCAGCGGCCCTCCTTGGGGGCCTGACCAGGGGCGCTTTCCTGGTGCGCGGGCTCGCAACCGCGGCCTGACCTGCTTGGCGGTGGTGGACGCGTTGATGTGCGGCGTCCGGAGTCGGTCACCTGGTGGGGCGCGCGGGGGCGTTGAGAAGGGGTGTGGCTTGCGGGCGGCCTGGGCATCGAGGCGGAGGGGCGACACCCGGGCGGCGCGATTGCGCTTTCGCGGCGAACGTCTGGCAGAATGACAGGCTGGAAACCCGGAATCGCGAGGCGCCCTCTCTCGTCCTGCGCGGCCGGAGTCCATCGGGCGGCCGCGAGCCGGTGTTCCCCACCTGGCGCGGGCCCGCCCATCCAGTGATGAAGTTGGAGTACACCACACCCGTGGCAGTCAAGATCAAGCTCAAGCGTCTGGGGAAGATCCGGAACCCGCAGTACCGGATCGTCGTCGCCGACGCCCGCACCAAGCGGGACGGGCGGGCCATCGAGGAGATCGGGCTCTACCAGCCCAAGCAGGAGCCCTCGCTCATCAAGATCGACTCTGAGCGTGCGCAGTACTGGCTGGGTGTCGGCGCGCAGCCGACCGAGCCCGTGCTCAACCTGCTGAAGATCACCGGCGACTGGCAGAAGTTCAAGGGCGAGCCGGGCGCCGAGGGCACCCTCAAGGTCGCCGAGCCGAAGGCCGACAAGAAGGCCGCGTTCGAGGCCGCCGTCAAGGAGTCGCTGGGCGACGACGAGGCCGCCGGCACCGCGACCCGCGGCAAGAAGAAGGCCGAGCCGAAGAAGACCGAGGCGAAGGCCACCGAGACCGACGAAGCCAAGAGCGAGGGCTGACGTGCTCGAAGAAGCGCTCGAGCACCTGGTCCGCGGGATCGTCGAGAACCCGGACGACGTCCGGGTTCGCGCCCGCAGGATCAGGGGCGGCCGGGTCCTGGAGGTGCGCGTGCACCCCGAGGACCTCGGGAAGGTCATCGGCCGAAGCGGTCGCACCGCCAAGGCCCTTCGCACGGTGATCAGCGCCCTCTCCGGAGGCCGTTACGTGCGTGTCGACCTGCTCGACGTCAACGAGGTCCGCTGAGTGGTGTCCCGATGAGCGAACCGCTCGTGGTGGGACGGATCGGACGGCCGCACGGGATTCGCGGTGAGGTCGCCGTCGACGTCCGCACGGACGAGCCGGAGTCCCGGTTCGCCCCGGGCACGGCGATCGCCACCGACCCCGTCACCGTCGGTCCGCTCACCATCGAGCGGAAACGCTGGCATTCGGGACGCCTGCTCGTGCGCTTCGCCGGGGTCGGCGACCGCGACGCCGCGGAGGAACTGCGCGGCACGTGGCTCGTCGTCGACCCCGGTGACATCACCACGTCCGCCGACCCGGACGACTTCCACGACCAGGAACTGCTCGGACTCGCCGTGGTCACCACGGACGGGGCCGAGGTCGGCCAGGTCGCGGACGTCCTGCACCACGGCCAGGATCTCCTGGTCGTACGCGGGGCCGGGGGCGAGAAGCTGGTCCCGTTCGTGGCCGCGCTCGTCCCCGAGGTGGACGTTCCCGGGGGGCGGCTCGTCATCGATCCGCCCCCCGGACTGCTCGACGAATCATGAGACTCGACATAGTCACGATCTTCCCCGAGTACTTCGCCCCCCTGGACATCTCCCTCCTGGGCAAGGCCCGGCGCGCCGGTCTGCTGGAGGTCCGCGTCCACGACCTGCGCGAATGGACTCATGACCGGCACCGCACCGTCGACGACACCCCCTACGGCGGCGGTCCCGGCATGGTCATGAAGCCCGACCCCTGGGGCGAGGCCCTCGACGCCCTGGTGCCCCGCGTTTCGGGCGCCCTGCCGGGGACGACCGCGCCCCAGCCGGGCGGCGGTGCTCCTTCCACTCCGCCCGTGTTGGGCGAGACGCCCCCGGGTGAGCCGGGAAACGCCTCCAGCGCGACATCTTCCAGCGGTGCGACCGACGCCGGTTCGCACGGCGGGGGAGACCCGTCCGCAAGAGGCCGACTCGCTCCAGGCCAGCCGGGAGCATCCGAACCGGCTTCCCCGGACGCATTCGGGCTGCAGCCCGGCGTGTACAGGGCTGAAACCGCTCACGCTTCCGCGACTGACCCGTCTGCGAAGCCGGAGGCGGGCTCACTCGGCGCGTCGAGAACGGGTTCGCCAGGCATCGCCGGAGCGGGCGCGCCTCCCGCGCCCGGTCTGGAATCGGCCGGTGGGCCGGAAGCCGAGACGTCCGCCGCCGCCGGGGCGGTGCCGCGGCTGATCATTCCGACGCCGAGCGGGCGGCCGTTCACGCAGGCGGACGCGGTGCGGTACGCGGCGGAACCGTGGCTGATCTTCGCCTGCGGCCGCTACGAGGGCATCGACTCCCGGGTCGCCGAGGAGGCACGCACTCGCATGCCGGTGGACGAGGTCAGCCTCGGCGACTTCGTCCTCGCCGGCGGGGAGGTCGCCGTCCTCGTCATGGTGGAGGCGATCGGCCGCCTTCTGCCCGGCGTCCTCGGCAACGCCGACTCCGTCGCCGACGACTCCTTCGCCCCAGGAGCGATGGAGTCGCTCCTCGAAGGGCCCGTCTACACCAAGCCCCCCGTCTGGCGGGAGCGGCCTGTTCCGGACATTCTTCTCTCGGGACACCATGGTGCGATCGCCCGCTGGCGGCGCGACGAGGCGCTGCGCCGGACGGCCCGCCACCGCCCCGAACTGCTCTCCCGCCTCGCGCCGGAGGCTCTCGACAAGCACGACCGCGCCGTGCTGCGCGAGGCCGGTTTTCCGGTTGACGGCGAAGATATGGCAGACTAAGGCGTCCGTGCGTCCATACCGCACGGCACCCCAAGACCACTTTCCGCGGCGCGACGCCCCCACGAAAGACCCACCGGGGCCTCTCGACGCCCGCGTTCGACCACGAGGAACCGCTGCGATGCACACCCTGATCCAGGAGATCGAGAAGGCCGCGATGCGCGCCGACGTCCCGGACTTCCGTCCGGGCGACACGCTGAAGGTGCACGTGCGCGTCACGGAGGGCAACCGGAGCCGAATCCAGGTCTTCCAGGGCGTGGTGATCCGGCGGCAGGGCGGCGGCGCCCGCGAGACCTTCACCGTCCGGAAGGTCAGCTACAGCGTCGGCGTCGAGCGGACGTTCCCGCTGAACAGCCCCTCGATCGACAAGATCGAGGTCGTCACCCGCGGCGACGTGCGCCGCGCCAAGCTCTACTACCTGCGCAACCTGCGCGGCAAGGCCGCGCGCATCAAGGAGAAGCGCGAGCACTGAGCCGATGGACCACGATGCCCCGGGAACCGGCGACGGTGCCCGGGGCGTTGCCCGTTCTGGACGGAGATGATCGGCTTGGCCGTCGGCGACACGCCCACGCGCGGCGTCCCATGGGCATCGCGCCGCTAGGCTTTCGCTCTGATGACTGACGAGGACGATCGGAGAGACGTGCGATCCGAAGCCGAGGGCGCGGTGCCCGAAGAGAAGGAGCCCGTGGACTCGGCCGATGAAACGGCCGACGACTCCGATGAAGACGGCAAGCGAAAGAAGAAGCAGGGCTCCTTCTGGAAAGAGCTTCCCGTCCTCATCGTGGTCGCCGTCGTGTTGGCCCTCGTCATCAAGGCGTTCGCGGTCCAGGCGTTCTACATCCCGTCCGGCTCCATGGAGAACACCCTCCAGGTCGGCGACCGCGTCCTGGTCAACAAGATCGTTTACCACACCCGGGACATCGCCCGCGGTGACGTCATCGTCTTCAACGGCCTCGACTCCTGGGACCCCGAGGTCCAGGTCAACGAGCCCAGCAATCCCGTCTCCAAGGCCCTGCGCGCCGTCGGCACCGCCTTCGGCGTCGCGCCCAACGAGAAGGACTACATCAAGCGCGTCATCGGCATCCCCGGCGACCACGTCAAGTGCTGCGACGCGCAAGGCCGCGTCACCGTCAACGGGGTCCCCCTGGACGAGAAGTCCTACATCTTCACCGACCCGATCACCCATGAGCAGAACAAGCCCTCCAACGACCCCTTCGACGTCACTGTGAAGCCGGGTCAGCTCTGGGTGATGGGCGACCACCGCGAACTGTCCTACGACTCGCGCTCCCACCGCGGCGACCCGGGCGGCGGCACCATCCCGATCGACCGCGTCATCGGCCGCGCCTTCGTCATCGTCTGGCCTCTGGACCGCCTGGGCACCCTCCCGATCCCGGCCACCTTCAAGCAACCCGCCCTGGAAAAGGCCGGCGCAGCCGCTCTCCCTGCTGCCCCCTACGCCCTGGGCATCCTCTGCTCCCTGCCTCTCGCCTACCTCAGACGCCGCCACCACTACAAACCCTGACAAAACCCCGGCATCAATCACCCCCTGTCCGCTCAAGCCGGTCGGGGCCGCTGATGGCGATGCTGCGGTGGCTGGACCAGCAACCCCTTCAGGCTGCCGGGCCCTTTACCGCCCATGTCCCTCAGCCTGACCGGGTGGGGATGGTGCGCCATTGGGGCGGAGAGAACGCGGGGGCTGCTCTCTGACTTGGGTGGTTTCCGGTGTGGTGCGGCATACGGCAGTAAGCGTGGCGTTCGGGGAGCGGCCGGGGCTCGGTGGGACGTACGCTGCGGAGCATGAACGGTCGTCCACTCCGCTTCACGCCGCGCCGGGACGCAGGACTGTTCGCGTACGAGCGGGCTCTCGCCCACGCGGGCTTCAGTCCTGTCGCCGGCGTCGATGAGGCGGGTCGGGGGGCCTGCGCGGGGCCGATGGTCGTCGGCGCGGTGATCCTCCAAGGCGGACGAGGGAAGATCGACGGCCTCACGGATTCCAAGCTGCTCACACCGGCGCGCCGGGAGCGGCTGTACGCGGAGATCACCGAGCGCGCGTACGCGTGGAGCGCGATCGTCATCCCGTGCCATGACATCGACCGGTTGGGCCTGCACCGGTGCAACATCACCGGGATGCGGCGGGCGCTGGCCGCCCTCGACAAGCGGCCCGCCTACGTGATCAGCGACGGGTTCGCGGTGCCGGGGCTGGACGTGCCCGGCCTCCCCATGATCAAAGGCGACCAGGTCGCGGCCTGCGTCGCGGCGGCCTCCATCATCGCCAAGGTCACCAGGGACCGGATCATGGTGGAGCTCCATGAGCGGTATCCCGAGTACGGCTTCGATGTTCACAAGGGCTACGTGACCCGTGCGCACGGCAGGGCGCTGGAAGTGCACGGTCCGTGTCCTGAGCATCGTTTCTCCTACGTCAATGTCGGGCGTGCCTTGCGCAACAATGGAGAGGTGGTCCTGGAGGAGGAGACCGAGGGGGAGCTCCCCGATGAGGACCGCACGGAAGGGGCACGAGCGTGAGCGCGGAGGATCTCGAGAAGTACGAGACCGAGATGGAGTTGCAGCTCTATCGCGAGTACCGCGACGTCCTCGGGCTGTTCAGCTACGTCGTCGAGACCGAGCGGCGGTTCTACCTCACGAACTCGGTCGACCTCCAGGTGCGCAGCGTCGACAACGGCGAGGTCTTCTTCGAGGTCACCATGCAGGACGCGTGGGTCTGGGACATGTACCGCCCGGCCCGCTTCGTCAAGAACGTTCGAGTCGTGACGTTCAAGGACGTCAACGTCGAGGAGTTGGCGAAGAGCGAGTTCGAACTCCCCGCCGAGCAGTAGCCACCCACAAGCACGACCGCTTCCGCTGAGTTGGTGATCGCTGGAGCAAGAGGGCCGCCCTCGTCCACCCAGGTCGACCCCTCACCGTGCGATCGCCGACCCCTCTCGGAGACATCGCCGCGAGTGGGAACGGCCGACCCCCCGGCGGGTCTTGACCCACGAAAAGCCGTTGCCTGGCCGCCCTGCCATAACAAGTCGCGCAAGCACCCCTTCCGCTTCCCGAGACCGCCCCAGACGCGGCCGCCGTCCGCCACCGCCGTCACCCCCGCCACCGGCGAGGCCGCCGAGGTCGCCAGCATCGCCGAAGTCGCCAGCATCGCCGAAGTCGTCGACACCGTCGAGGTCGTCGACACCGTCGAGGTCGTCGACATCACCGAGGTCGCCGACATCACCGACATCACCGAGGTCGCCGATACCGCCGACATCACCGAGGTCGCCGATACCGCCGATACCGCCGATACCGCCGATACCGCCGATACCGCCGATACCGCCGAGGCTGTCGATACTGCCGAGGTCGTCGACAGCGCCGACGCGGCCGAGGCTGTCGATACTGGCGAGGCCGTCAATACCGCCGCCACCGGCGAGGCCGCCAGGGTCCTCGATACCGCCGCCACCGGCGAGGCGGTGAGGGTCGTCGACAGCGCTGACAGCGACTGCACCCCGGGCACTGCGGCGGCTGGTTGGTTAGGAGCCGGAGTTGCGGGTCCGCCTGTTGCCGACCCGACGTCGCCGGTGACCGTCGCGAGCATGCTGGCGGGGGACCGCACCACCACGCCCTTGTCGCCGTGCAGGCGTTTTGTGCCTTTCGCTGAGGCGCGGCGCGGGAGGCGCTTCAGGGGATTTGGTCTTCGCTGAAGGGTGGAGGCAACGCGGCCGGAGGTCAGAGTCATCGGGGCTCCAGCGGATGGTCGTTTCCGATGCGGGGAAGGTCGGGAGGGTCGACCGCCTGTGTGGGCGGCGGGCTGTTCGACCTGCCGGACTTCGTCAGGCGCCAGCCGGCGGACGTGCGCTCTATGAATCCGCCTGCGGCGAGCAGGCCGAGCTTGGCGTTGACGGTGTTCAGGTCAACACCCGCCTTGACGGCGAGCTGGGCGGGTCCGGCCGCGCCGCGGGCTGGGAACGCCTCCAGGACGGAGCGGGTGACCCGTTCCAGACGGTCGCGAGGCAGGACGGGGGTGGCCGGCGGCGGGGCCAGATCGGTGCCGATGCGGCCGACGGCCTCCACGATCTCCTCGGGGCGGGTCACGAGGGTGGCGCCCTCCTCGCGAAGAAGACGGTGGCAGCCGATCGAGGAACGAGAGGTGATCGGGCCCGGCACCGCCATGACCACACGGCCGAGTTTGGCCGCCCAGCCGGCCGTATTGAGGGCGCCGCTGCGTGCCTCCGCCTCGACGACGACGGTGCCCCGGGAGAGGGCCGCGATCACCCGGTTGCGGACGAGGAAGCGGAGGCGGTGCGGGTGGGTGCCCGGCGGTGACTCGCTCACGAGAAGAGAGCGCCGTGCCATCTCGGCGAAGAGCCCCTCGTTGGACGCCGGGTAGGGGACGTCCACGCCGTTCGCCAGGACCGCGACGGTCGGGCCGTCGGCGGCCAGGGAGCCGCGGTGGGCCGCCGCGTCGATGCCGAGGGCGCCGCCGGAGATCACTGACCAGCCCTGGTCGGCGAGTTCGGAGGCGAAGTCGGCGGCGGCGCGCAGCCCGTAGGGGGACGCGGCGCGGGAACCGACGATGGCGACCGAACGCAGGCAGCTGTACCGCAGGTCGCCGGGGCCGTGCAGCCACAGGGCGTACGGGCGGCCGGCGCCGAGATCGTCGAGGGTCGTCGGCCATTCGGGGTCTCCCGGGCAGATTTCCCCGGAAGGTCTGAGCGTGTTGCGTAAGACCGTCCTAAGTTGTCCTGATGTCTTCTGCTGGCGGGGTGTCAGATGTTGTTGGTGATGGGGAAGCAGGGCAGTGGGACGTCTACTGGACCACCCGTGGTGTGGAGATTCCCCGCGGGCGATTCGCGCTCCTGGATGCCTGGGCGGATATCGATGCTCGCGAGCGGACACTATCGATCGAGCCGGGTACCCCAATCCTGATTAACCCGCGAGGCCGGGTTGATCCCTTGCTGTCGCGCTTCATGCGACGTTCGCGGTTTTCCCGGCTCGCACACGACACCAGGGTTTCGTATGTGAAGGACTATCGGCTGTTCTTTTCGTATCTGTGGACGCGAGGCAAGAACTGGGATGAGGCGGACGCCGAAGACATCGATGACTACGAGGCTTGGCGGCGTCGATCGAAAGACAACCCGCGGCGGATCTCTGGCGCCAAGTGGGATCGAGAGTTGGCAGCGTTCCTACTGCTTTACAAGTGGGCAGTGGCCAACGGCCACATGGCTACGAGCCCGGTCACGATGCACACGACCCGGACCCGGGACGGTTCGATAGTTGAGGTCCCGGCGAACCGGGCGAAGGACGTACGCGTGGCGAACGTCAAGTGGTACACCCCCCGCACTTTGAGACTCTGGCGTGATGTAGGGCTGCGCGGTTACAGCCCGGACGGGCTGCCGGAGCAGGGCTGGCGCGGTCGCAATGATGGGCGGAACTCCGCGTTCGCGGACTTGCTGATCGAAAGCGGGTTGCGGCTGCGGGAGGGTGGTTGCTTGCTCACGCTGGAGGTTCCCGACGCGGTGCTGGGGCACTCCTACTACGAGGGGACGGTTGCGGCGGCGATTGCCAAGCGGCGTGAGCGGATGTTCTACGTGCACGCTGACGCACTCAAAGCTGTGGAGGCATACACAGTCTCCACCAGGCGGGCTGCGATCCGCAGAGCGCAACTCAGGGGCGCCTATGACCGGCTGCGCGGCAAGCTGGTCGTCACAAAGATCTCGGGCGGGCGCCGGCGACTGCTCAGCTGGGAAGACTCGCTGGGCAACCGCAGTGAGGCTCCGGTCAACGCGATCGACGCTGGTGACCGGGCTCGGCTGTTCATCGTGGGTGAGAACGGACTGGAGCCGCTGCAGCTGTGGTTGACCGAAGGCGGCTTGCCGATGGCCTATGAATCTTGGGAGAAGGTGTTCGACGCGGCCAACGAGCGCTGCGCCCGCTATGGCCTGGCGATTCAGGTCACACCTCATATCTGCCGGCACTCGTTCGCGTTGAAGATGTTGATCACCTTGAAGCGCGGTCTGGACTTGCGTTACGGCCTGGATCCCGATGAGCGCACGCATCTGCGGAAGGTCTACGGCGAGGTGTTTCCCCTGGTTAAGGACCTGCTCGGTCATAAGAGCGAGACCACGACGCGCATGATCTACCTAGAGCCCCTCAACGGGATTCGGCTGGCGATGATCCTTGATGGCACCGAGGATTTGAGTCAGGTGTTCACCAAGGTTGCCGCCTCCAGTCGGCTGGTCATCGACGTCGAGCCCGACGGCTGGGAGGGCTAGTGGCCGGGCGCCACAGCCGGAAGGCGGCTTTGCCGCCTAGCGGATTCACGCGGCCGCCTTCGCTGAGTTCCGACGGCCTGACTGTCACCGTGTTCGAGGAGGATGGAGCGGTTGCGGGCGTCTGTGACTTCACCCGCACGGCGAGCGGCAGGGTGATGCCGGGCAGCGTCGCACTACGCAAGGCGTTCGCCGCCGCGTTTGACCGCAAGAGCGGCCCGAGCGGTGGGTGGCGGTCCATTGAGACTTGCCGCAATGCCCACAAGGCGCTCTTCCACTTCCTGAAGTTCGTCTCCGAGCAGGAGACGCCACCTCAAGTCCCGCAGGAGATCACCGCGGCCCTCTGGAACACATGGCGCCTTCAGATGCCTGCCACCGCGGGGGGACGTGAGCAGTTGCGGGCGCTCCGGACCCTCATGCCGTTGGTCGCAGGCGTTCCCCCCGAGACTCTCAAGGCCGTTGACCGGCGCATCACGTCTGTTCCGCCCAGCACACCGCCTTCCTACTCGCACGCCGAGTTCGAGCGGATCAGAGCAGACGCGGCAACGATCTTTCACACTGCCTTGGTGCGGATCCGCACCAACCGTGAGCACCTGCGGCGGTGGTATGCCGGCCTGATCCCCGAGGACAGTCCAGAGTGGGTGTTGGGTGAGGCTCTGCACTACATCCTCACGACCGGGGATGCCGCCCGCCGCAGGGAACGGACGCGGACCTTGACCAGCAGACATCAGCGCGCACTCGGCGGGGCCGCGCCGAACGCGAGCTGGGGACGGCTCTATCTCGCTCGCAGGGAGATCTTCGCTGCGGCCGTGCTGTTGGTGGCCAGCGAAGGCTGGAACAAGGCACCGCTGGACAAGATGCTGATTCCGGACCACGATCCGGCAGCCGGGGATGAGGATTTCGACATCCACATGGTGGAGATCGACAAGCGGCGACGACCGGTACGTTTGCGTTACACCACCAACAACCTGCTGGATTCGGGCCCCGGCTCGCCCGGCCGGCTGATGGGGCAGGTGATCGAGGCGACCGAGCTCGCCCGTGAGTGCCTGCGGCTGCAGGGCGAGCCAACTCGACGATTGCTGGTCTGGCGTCGGCAGGCCGCCCGAGACATGTTCGCGATCGGGTTGCCGAAGAACCCGGGGGCCTGCGGGCAAGACACGGTCAGCTTGAGGCGGTTGCGCCGCACGGTCCAGGTTCTGATCCGCAAGGAGCCAGCTCAGAACACCCAGGACACCCACGACGACGTCTACGTCCATGGTGATCCACAACTGCGTGGCGAGGTCCAGGACACAATCGCTCAAGGCCTCACCGACGCGGTCGACCACGCCCGCGCCATCGTGAAGATGCGGATGGTGCTCGGCGATGACGCCGACGAACTGGTCGAGCTGTCTGATGACCCTGAGCTGGCCAGAGCGATCGCTGCGGGTGAGCTCGACACCGCCACCGCATCTTGCACCGACCTGACCAACAGCCCGCATACCGAGCCCGGACTGCCTTGCACCGCCTCGTTCCTGCTCTGCCTGGCCTGCCCTAACGCCGTCGCGACTCGCCGGCATCTGCCACGGCTGGCCTACTTGCATCACACGCTCAGCGACCTGCGAGCTGTGGTGGACAGCGCGGTCTGGGAGCAGGACTGGCGCGAGCACTTCCAGCGTCTGGACGCGCTGCGCCAGACCCATGTGACCCACGCCGATTGGGCTGCCGAGCGAGCCAAGGCCACCGAGCGAGATCGGGGACTGGTCGACCGGATGCTGGCCCGAAAACTGGAAGCGCAGTGAGCACGCCGTCGGGTCTTCCCGCAGCCGGATGGCCGATCGCCGACGACGCCCCGTTCGTCACTGGCGGCCACATCCCGGACGGAATCGACGCTGACACCTTGTCGCGCTTCGGAGCCCGACAGTGGAACCTGTCCCGATTGGACAGCCACGCCCACGCCCACGCCGTCACGATCACCTGGGATCAGTTTGAGGATCCGGCGATGTGCTTGTCGATCCGCAGGGCCAGCTGGTGCCTGGTCAACCTGCCCACTCCCGAGCAGCTTCTGGAACGCAAGGGGACCAACAGGGTGGCCTGGCCGAGCGCCAGGACGATCTACAACCACTTCGCTAACCTGCGAGAATTCGCTAACTGGCTAACCAGCAACGGCATCGGCACGCTGGCCGAGGTGACGGTCGAGGACCTGGATCGCTACGCAGTGCGCCTCAGCACCCAGGGGACCGCCAAGACGACGTATGCGCTCTATGCCATCACGCTGCTTTGGGGATACTCCCCGCACCTGCCGCCGCAGGACCGGATCCCAATGCCTCCATGGGAGGCCGGCGACCTCGACGACTACTTGCCCGGACGCTCCGACAGCAACGAAAACAGCACCCCACCGATCCATCCTGCGGTGATGTCACCCTTGCTGATCTGGGCGTTGCGGTTCGTGGAGGACTTCTCCGGCGACATCATCGCGGCATGGCAGGAACGTCAGCGGCTGGTGTCGCGGACCTGTGAGGAGTGGTCGGAAGGGGCACGGCTGCGGATCGAGGGGTTCGTCCAAGAGAGCATCACAAGCAACCGGCCATTGCCTGGAGCGCACTACCACGGCCGCCACGGTGTCGCCGACACCTACCTGGCTGGGATGCTCGAGGTCAGTCCCCGCCAGGTCCACCGGGTCCTCGAAGGCTGCCGGGACCAGATCACCATCAGTGACCACGCCCCCTTGAACACGCCGATCCACGGCCAACTGCATGAACGGGCATGGATCCCTGCAATCGACTTCCACGAAGCGCCGAGGTTGATGCGGCATCTGTCGGCGGCGAGCCTGATCGTCATTGCCTATCTGTCGGGGATGCGGATTGCTGAAGTGCTCGCGCTCCAGGTCGGCTGTTGCCCCGAGCCCGTCCCCGACGATGGCGGCGGCACCGCCGTTCGTTACGAAATCTATGGGAACGTCCTCAAGGGAGTGCGGGAGGAGCAAGGTCGGCGCATTCCCGATGGCAAGCCGCGCGACCTTCCCTGGACGGTGATCCCGCCGGTGGTCCGTGCCATCCGCGTGCTGGAGCTGATCACCGAGGGCGACGCCCTGTTCCCGCTGAAGACCACGTGGACCAACATCTCCGACCTCAACGAGAGACCACGCCGCAAACGGACCGGGCTCCTGCTGAGCGCCATCGCTGCCAGGCAACGTGTCCACCGCTTCATCGAGTATGCCAACCGGCTCGCCAACGAGCACGGACTGGCCCACGAGCACATTCCCGACGACCCGGACGGCCGCGTCACCCCCAAACGCTTCCGCAGGACAATCGCCTGGCACATCGCTCGCCTGCCCGGCGGACGCATCGCCCTGGCCATCCAATACGGGCACCTTCGGGCCTCGACTGTTTCAGAGGGTTACAGCGGTCGAGCCCGCCACGGTGTCCGGCGGGTCCTGGACCTCGAAACCGCCCGGGCCATGGCCGACTACCTCGACAACCTCGCCGAACGAATCAGATCCGGCGAAGGTATCTCCGGGCCGGCCGCCCGGCGGATGTTCAAGGCAACCAAGGACGCCGCAGTGCGATTCGAGGGTCTGTATTTGACCCCCAAACAAGCGGACGCACTGCTAGACGAGCCGCAGTTCCACATCTACGACAACCCAGAAGCCTTCTTGACCTGCAACTACGACCCAACTCGGGCCCTCTGCCATCCTCACCAGGCTGGCCGCGGCCAACGGAACCGGCCACCCGCCATCAACCGATGCGACCCTGCCTGCGCCAACATCGCCCGCACCGACATCCACATCGCCGGACTCCGCACCGAGATCCGTCAGCTCCAGGAAGAGATCACCGACCCGCTGACACCCACCCCGCTGCGCGAACGCCTCAAGCAACGAAGCCAGATGCTGGAAAAAATCGCGAGCCGCCACGAGCACACCCGGATCACTAAGCAGAGCCCACAGCAACAGGATCACCAGTGACCGACACCGACGAACGGGCCGCCATCACTGCCGCGATGCAGCGGCTGCTCGCTGGGAAGCCCCTGCGATCCTCAGGAGAACTCACCATCGTCGCCCTCGCCGCCGAGGCGGATCTGAAACGCAACAAGCTCACACACAAGCACACAGATCTCAAGGATCTCTTCTATGCCGAGGTCAGAGCCCGAGATGGCATACCCGACGGGGAGCGAAAACTCCGCGAGGAACTCGCCGTGCTTCGAGCCCAGATCCAAGATCTATGTCAGGAACGAGACGACTACCGCAGGGCCAGCGAAGTCTTTGCCCGGGCGATCAACGTGCTCACCATCGAGAACGACCAGCTTCGCATGGCCCTGGACAAACAGTCCCCAACCGCCCTTCGCCTTCTCCGCTCCCTCGACTGACCACGGCACCGCGGAAAAGCAAGAACTTCCTCCCACGGCTTCGGCGTGTCACCAGCATCCTCTAACTCGACCTAGGTAGAGTTAGGGCCATGTCGCAGCCCTTCCGAGTGACTCCACCCTTGCTTGACGTGCTGGAAGTGTTCATCCAGGCGCACAACGAAAACAGGGATGACCTGCACGGTTGGCCGATCGCGAAAGCGACCAAGCGGTCAGGGCCAACGGTCTACGGCGTCCTGGAACGCCTTCTTGATGCCGGCTGGATCAGTGGGCGGTGGGAGGACGAGATTCCACAGCCCAACAGGCCACGACGGCGCTACTACCGACTCACGGCAGAGGGCCTGCCCGCGGCCAGGCAACTCCTTGCAGAACGACGACCTCACAGCACCCCGGCAAAGCGCGCGTCACGTCCGGGATTCGCGTTCAGGATCTGGCGCACTGCTCTGCAGGGAGGTCGATGACCATGAGCGCCATCGTGTTCGCCGTCATCTCCGGCCTTGTGATCAACGAGTGCTCAGACCTCTCACCCTGGCTGGCGGACAAACTCGTGCGATGGTCGGCTCGCCTTCGTTGCGATGACCCCGCGGCAGCCGAAGCGCTGGGCGAAGAGCTTGCCGCCTTCGTCAACGAGCGTCCAGGCAAGCTTCTCAAACTGCTTACCTCCGTTGGCTTCGTCGGCACAGGTCTTGCCCGCCGAATCGATCGTCGCAGACCCGTCGAGTCGTTCACGGGCCAACCACTCACCTGGGGAGACCATCTCCAGGGCTTCTGCCTGGCGACCAGCCTTTCCTGCGTCGTGATGGTCTCTCACGGAGTCCTCGCTATCGCGATATGGCTGGCCGCATTCAATGCGATAGCGTTGGTCTCGAATCGGATCAAGAAGTTCCAAGCTCGCGGGCAAGTCTCGAAGCTTCAGCGGCCGTATGATCTGGGCCTGGTCTTTTTCCTTGTCCCGGGCACTTACATCTGGTGCTTCATCGTCACGATCCTCACGACGATGAACATAGCGACTGGCCATCACTCTTGGCTGAGCTGGCTGGGGTTGCTCGCGAACGTCATGCTCCTGCAAGCGCCGTTTAGCTGGCGCATCATGGTCCGAGCGGGCGCACAGACAAACAGGTTGCAGAGTGGAAACGCACCGGAATCACACACATAGTTGCGATCTGGGATCGAGACGGCCTTACCCTCGGTCCGAGGGCCCCATGGCAACTCTCACGGCAGAGTGAGCCACAAGAACTCCAACAAGGTGTCCCTGCCGACGCAACACTTCCTGGAGCAACACAACGACCTTCCGGGGAAATAGTGGAGGCGGCCGCGGAACCGTGCGCAGACGGCCATGTCCTGGTCGGGCTCCGCTGCGATGAGCCGGATCCGCCAGTTGTCCAGACGCCGGACCTCCTGAGGGGTGGCCGACATGCCCTGGGGGAGCCGGGTGGTCCGGATGGCCTCCAGCGCGCCCTCGGGGCCGCAGTGGTCGATCATCCGGTTGAGGAAGTCGTCGCCGGGTTCCGCGACCGCGGTCAGGGTGGCGCGGGCGGTTCGCTCGTCGCTCATTGGCGCCCCGCGGACCAGAGGGTGAGCGCGCCGCCGACGTCGTCCGGCCCGGGCTCGTCGTGGCCTGCCAGGTCGGCGATGGTCCAGGCCACCCGGAGGATCCGGTCGAGGCCGCGCGCGCTGAGCGTGCCGCGTTGGAGGGCTTCGTCGGCGCCGTGCATCGCCTCCTGAGGTGGCGTGAAGCGGCGGCGCAGTTCCGGGCCGGGGACCTCGGAGTTGGACCGCCATGGGGTGCCGGCCAGGCGTCTCATCGTCCGTTCGCGGGCCAGCATGACCCGTTCGGCCACCACCTTGCTCGACTCGGCGAACTCCAGGTCGTAGCGGAGTTCGGCGCGGCTGGCCGGGGTGAGCTCCAGTTTGAGGTCGATGCGGTCGAGCAGCGGGCCGGACACCCGGCTGGCGTACTTGCGGCGGACCCCTGGGGCGCAGGAGCAGTCGATCTGTTTCGCCGCGGCGCACGGGCACGGATTCGCCGCGAGGACCAGGGTGAACCGGGCGGGGAAGTGGGCGATGCCCTCGATGCGGCTGATTCGCACCTCGCCTTCTTCGAGCGGTTGCCGCAGGGCGTCGAGTGTCCCGGCGATGAACTCCGGCGCCTCGTCCAGAAAGAGGATTCCTCGGTGGGCCAGGGAGACCGCGCCCGGTTGGAGCACGCGGCCCGAGCCTCCGCCGACCATCGAGGCGCGGGAGGCCGTGTGGTGCGGTGCGTAGAACGGGGGTTGCGTGATCAAGGGCTGGCCTGGCCGGAGGGTTCCGGCGACGGAGTGGATCGCGGTGACCTCCAGGGCGACCTCCGGTTCGAGGGGCGGCATCAGCGTCGGGAGCCGCTCCGCGAGCATCGTCTTCCCGCAGCCCGGCGGGCCGGCGAAGAACAGGTGGTGCCCTCCCGCGGCGCTGATCTCCAGGGCGCGGCGGGCCTCGGCCTGACCCCGGACATCGGCCAGATCCAGATCGGGCGGGATGTCCTGTTGCCGAAGGCCGAAGCCTTTGGGAGGTGAGGGGGAGTCCTCCTCTTCCTCCTCGAAAGGCGGTGGCTCGTCGCGCAGTAAGCACAGCAGCCCGCGGAGCGTGCTCGCGGGCACCACCTTCGTGTCAGGGACGAGTTCGGCCTCCTCGGCGTTGGCGCGCGGCACGACGACCGTGCGGTACCCGCCGTTCACGGCGGCCAGCACCGCGGGCAGAACGCCTTGGGCGGGGCGTACGCGCCCGTCCAGGCCCAGCTCGCCGATCAGCACCATCTCCGCGCAGCTGCGCGGAGGGACCACCTCGGCCGCCCCGAGTAGCGCTATCGCGATGGCCAGATCGAAGGTCGCTCCTTTCTTCGGCATGCTCGCCGGGAACAGCGAGACGGTGACGTGGCGGTTGGGCCAGTCCTCGCCGGAGTTGAAGATCGCCGCCCTGACCCGGTCGCGGGCCTCGCTGAGGGCCGTGTCCGGGAGGCCGACGAGGTGCAGGCCCGGGACGCCGCTGGTGATGGCCGCCTCGACGTCCACGACGAACCCGTCCACGCCGACGAGGGAGACCGAGCGGGTTCTGGCCAGCGTCATCTAGCACACCTCCTTCAGATGATCGATCGCGAAGTCGTCGCCGTCGCCGATCAGGCCGAGCGCGTCCACCCGCATGGGGGCGCCGCTGACGCCGTGCGCTGCGGCCCACCGCCAGGCCAGCCGCCGTAACCGGGCGGCCTTGTCGACGGTGATCGCGTCGAAGGGATCACCGAAGCGGGCCGACCGGCGGGTCTTCACCTCGCACACGACGTGCCGTCGCCCGTCATGGGCGATGATGTCCAGTTCCCCTTCGGGGCACCGCCAGTTTCGGTCGAGGATCGTCCAGCCGAGTCCGGTCAGGTACCGGACGGCGGCGTCCTCGCCGCGGCGGCCGAGGTTGATGTGGGCAGTCATGGGCCTCACCTCCGGACTTCGACAGTGCCGGAGTCTCGCGGAACGTAGTCAAAGAACGACGTTCTGTGGATAACGCGGGGGAGCTTCCGGGTGATTCGCTCGAAACCGGGGTTCGGTGCTTGCTTCGGACGGGGCCTTGCCGCAGCGTGACGCCTGTGACCAACGCGCTGGAGGACGCCGTCGCCGAGTTCGGCCGTCACCTGCGCTCCGAGCGAGACGTCTCGCCCCATACCCTGCGGGCTTATCTCGGGGATCTCGCGGACTTCTGCGCTTACGCCGCCCTTGCCGACCTGACGGAGCCGACCGAACTTGATGTCTCGGTGCTGCGGGCATGGCTCGCCCGTCAGCATGCGCTTGGCCGATCCCGGGCGACCCTTGCCCGACGGACGGCGGCAGTACGCGCGTTCACCCGCCATCTGCACCGGCGGCGGCTTCTTGAAAACGACCCCGGTTTGCTACTGGGCACGCCTAAACGACGGCGTGATCTGCCTACCGTCCTCACCCAGGACGATGCGGCGCATCTTCTGGACACAGTGGATGCCGAAGGGCCCATGGGGCTTCGTGACCTGGCCGTCCTAGAGGTTCTCTATGGCACGGGAGTCCGTGTGAGCGAACTGTGCGGGCTCGATGTCGACGACCTGGACACCGGGCGCAGGACCGTTCGAGTGCTGGGTAAAGGCGGACGTGAGCGCACGGTTCCTCTAGGAGAGCCCGCCGTCCGCGCCGTTCAGGATTGGCTGCGCGCCGGACGACCGGAGCTCGTGACCCGGAACAGCGGCCCCGCCCTCTTCCTTGGGGCACGCGGAGGCCGCTTGCATCCCACGAGCGCCCGGCGAATCGTCCACACGCGGATCTCGGAGGTAGGGCAGATTCCCGACCTCGCTCCGCACGGCCTACGGCACTCGGCCGCCACCCACCTCCTCGAAGGCGGCGCCGATCTGCGCAGCGTGCAAGAGATCCTCGGTCACGCGTCCTTGCAGACGACCCAGATCTACACGCACGTATCAGCCGAACGCCTGAAGCAAGTCCACAGCCAAGCCCACCCCCGCGGCTCCCGCTCCGACTAGCAACAAGAGCAGGCGGCGCACTGCGTCCTACGAGCTGCCTGAGCCCGGACCGGCTCCCCCCGGAGCAGGGCCATTTACCTACGGGCCGCCTAGCGCGCCGCCGCCCGGAACGGGCCGACGATAGCGCCACCGGCCAGTTCCGGGCGAGCCCGGGAGCTGGACGGGGCGAGCAGGCCCCTGCCCGGCGGCGCTCGCCGCCCGGCTGCGCCGGCGTGCCCA